>NZ_JAMYOM010000009.1:0-227692 GCF_040319805.1 Mesorhizobium sp. M0848
CGCTGCCCCGCCACCCCGGTTGGGGTGCGTTGGCCGCCCCACGTCACCCGACGCGTCTTGTCTGCCCGGGGTTGGGCATGCGCCCTACGAGGACCCCCACCCCGCTCCGCTTCGCGGATCGACCCTCCCCACAAGGGGGAGGGTAAAGAAATCAATCCGAAACCGGCGTATTCTCGTCCACATCCACCCGGAAATTGCCTTCCAGAATCTCCGCCTTCTTCTTTTCGACCAGCTCCTTGACGTCCGCCGGCAGCGTCTTGTCGAACTTGTGGTAGGGCGCCAAATGCGAGCCGCCCTTGGCCATGCGCGAGAAATCGCCATAGTCCTGCGCGGTGAAGACGCCGGCCCTGACCAGTTTGATCGCCTGCTCGACCGTCGGATACATGTCCCAGACCGGACCGGTGATGACCGTGTCGGGGCCGAGACTCGACTGGTCGGACATGTTGGAGATGGCGAGGATCTTCTTGTCCACCGCGGCTTCGATGACACCGAAGCGCTCGGCGTAGATGACGTCGACGCCGGCGTCGATCTGCGCGACCGCCGCTTCCTTGGCCTTGGGCGGATCGAAGAACGAGCCGATGAAGGCGACCTTCTTCTTGATGTTGGGATTGACCTCCCTGGCGCCGGCGAAGAAGGCGTTGACCAGCCGGTTCACCTCCGGAATGCCCATCGCCGCGACGGCGCCGATCGTACCCGACTTCGACATCTTGCCAGCGATCATGCCCGAGAGATAGGCGGGCTCGTGGATCCAGTTGTCGAACACCCCGAAATTGGGTTCCGCCGGGCCGGCGCCGGAGCCGAACAGCCAGGCGGTCTTCGGGAACTGCTTGGCGGTGCGGCGCGATTCGCGCTCGGCGGCGAAGGCGTCGCCCAGCACCAGTTGGTAGCCGCCTTGCGCATATTCGCGCATGACGCGGCTGAAATCGGCGGTCTGCACCTTCTCCGACCATTTGTATTCGATGCCGAGTTCCTTCTCGGCCTTCTGCAGGGCGACATGGATCTGGTTGTCCCATGGCTCCTCGATCGGCGTGGCGAAGATCGCCGCCACCTTCAGCTTCTTGTCCGCCGCGAAGGCGGCGCCCGGCAGCATCGTTGCCGCCAAACTAAGCGCGCCCAGCTCCAGTACATTGCGTCGCGAAAGCCCTTCGCGTTTTATCTGCGATTTATTGTTCCGGTTTTCCATTGCATTCCCCTCTGTTCGACAGCCGTGTCGAGCCGGCTGTTCGTGAAAATGTCAGACGGGGAAGTATGGAACGACGCCAGACTTTTGTCCACGTGGTCAAATTTGAACCGCGCACCGGATTCTTGATCTTAGCCGGCCAAGCAAGGGCCGCCGATCAAACCCGTTCCAGCGCGATCGCGATGCCCTGGCCGACACCGATGCACATCGTGGCAAGCGCATAGCGGCCGCCGCGCTCACGAAGCTCCAGCGCCGCCGTGCCGGAGATGCGGGCACCCGACATGCCCAGGGGATGGCCGAGCGCGATGGCGCCGCCATTCGGGTTGACGTGCGGTGCATCCTCGGCAATGCCAAGCTGGCGCAGCACGGCGATGCCTTGCGAGGCAAAGGCTTCGTTGAGCTCGATGACATCGAACTGTTTTGGTGTCAGGCCAAGCCGCGCGCAGAGTTTTTGCGTCGCCGGCACCGGGCCGATGCCCATGATGCGCGGCGCAATACCGGCGGCAGCGCCGCCGAGGATGCGGGCGATCGGCGTCAGGCCATACTTTTTCACGGCTGCCTCGGAGGCAACGATCAGGGCCGCCGCCCCGTCATTGACGCCGGAGGCATTGCCGGCCGTCACCGTGCCGCCCTGGCGGAACGGTGTCGGCAGCCTGGCCAGCGCATCGACCGTCGTGCCAGCACGGGGATGTTCATCCTTCGAGACGACAACCGCATCGCCCTTGCGCTGCGGGATCGTCACTGGCGTGATCTCCTTGGCCAGCCGGCCATTGGCTTGCGCGGCGACCGCCTTGTCCTGGCTGCGCACGGCAAAGGCATCCTGGTCCGCGCGGGAGATGGCGAACTCTTCCGCGACATTCTCGCCGGTCTCCGGCATCGAATCGACGCCATACTGCTTCTTCATCAGTGGGTTGACGAAGCGCCAGCCGATGGTGGTGTCGTAAATCTCGGCATTGCGCGAAAACGCCGTGTCGGCCTTGGGCATGACGAAGGGTGCCCGGCTCATCGATTCGACGCCACCCGCGATCATCAGTTCCGCCTCGCCTGCCTTGACGGCCCTGGCTGCGATGGTCAGCGCATCCATGCCGGAGCCGCACAGGCGGTTGACGGTGGAGCCCGTAATCTCCTTCGGCAAGCCTGCCAGCAGCAGCGCCATGCGCGCCACGTTGCGGTTGTCCTCGCCGGCCTGGTTGGCACAGCCATAGACGACATCGTCGACAGCCTGCCAGTCGATGCCGGGATTGCGCTCGACCAATGCCCTCAGCGGTATCGCGCCGAGATCGTCGGCACGCACGGAAGACAGCGAGCCGCCGAAGCGGCCGATCGGCGTGCGGATGTAGTCACAGATGTAGGCCTCGGCCATGTCATGCAGCCTTTGCTTTTCCGGTTCCCTCATGCGCCGCCTTGGTGCGGGCCTGCAGGTCGCGCAATGTCTTGAGTTCGAGTTCGCTTGGCGCCGGCGTTTCGTCAAGCGCCTCGCCGAACTTAACCACCCAGCCACAGCTCTCCTGCACCTGCTGGCGGGTGACGCCTGGATGCAGCGACACGACGGTGAATTCCTTGCTCACCGGATCCGGCTTCCAGATGGCGAGATCAGTGATCAGCAAGGTCGGGCCGGCGGTGTCGATGCCCAGACGCTTTCGATGATCGCCGCCCTCGCCATGGCCGAAGGAGGTGAAGAAATCGATCTTCTCGACCATGCCGCGCTTGGTCTGCGCCATGGTGATGTAGATCTCCTTCGACGACGTCGCGATCTCTGGCGCGCCGCCGCCGCCGGGCAGCCTGGTCTTTGGGTGAAAATAATCGCCGATGACCGTGGTGTTGATGTTGCCAAACTTGTCGAGCTGCGCCGCACCGAGGAAGCCGATCGAGATGCGCCCACCCTGCAGCCAGTAGCGGAACATCTCCGGCACCGCGACGGTGGTGACGGCGGTTTCGCACAATTCGCCATCGCCGATTGACAGTGGCAGCACGTCGGGCGCGGTGCCGATCGTGCCGCTCTCGTAAATCAAGGTGATGTCGGGCGCATGCGTCAGCCGCGCGACATTGCAAGCGGCGGATGGCGCGCCGATGCCGACGAAACAGACATCGTCATTGCGCAGCGCGCGGCTGGCGGCGATCGTCATCATCTCGTTGGGGGTGAAGCCCTGATTGTCGCTCATGCCGCTTTCCTCAGATGCTCGACCCGGGCCTCGAAATCGCCGGCACTCTTCTCGATGACGTTGGCCCGCATCCACGCCTGGAATTTCTCGCGGTCGGCGGCGATTTCGTCCCATTCGAGATAGGCGGCATTGTCGCGCGCATAATAGCCATGCGCGTAGGACGGATGCGAGCCTCCGGGCACGACCGATATCGCGGCAATCGTCCAGCGCGGCAGCACGGTCAGGTTGGGGTGCAGATCGTCGAAATTGTCGACCACTTCCTCGACCGTCACCACCGCGCGTTTGGCCGCCAGCACCGCTTCCTTCTGGATGCCGATGATGCCTTCGACCAGCACATTGCCTTTCTTGTCGGCCTTCTGCGCATGGATGAAGGTGACGTCAGGCCGGATCGAAGGAACAGCGGCCAGCACCTCGCCGGTGAACGGACAGGTGACAGACTTGATGTTCGGGTTGACCGCCGCGAGGCCAGCACCGCGATAGCCGCGAAACACCGCGCAGGGCAGGCCGGCAGCACCCGCTTCATAGGCGTTGGCCATGCCGGCATGGCTGTGCTCCTCGATTTCAAGTGAGCGCGGGAAACCGTTCTCGATGGCATCGCGGGCGCGGCGCAGCAGGCCGACGCCGGGATTGCCGACATAGGAGAAGACGATCTTCTTCGCCATGCCCATGCCGATCATCTGGTCGTAGATCAGGTCCGGCGTCATGCGGATCAAGGTCAGGTCGCGAAAACCCTGGCGGATCGCCTCATGCGCCGCTGCCGTCGGGATCAGATGGGTGAAGCCCTCGAAGGCAGCCGTGTCACCATCTTTCAAATTCTCGGCCACGGCCTGTTTGAGCGGCAGGAACTTGACCATCGCATCGGCTCCAGGCTGAGAAAGTTCGTATTGCGAACATATGTTTTATATGCGATACTTTCTATGCTGAGCAGAGGCGTGGAGTCAATCCTGACGCCGATGTCGTTCTGCGGAGACAAGATGGACGAAGAGGCTGTTTCCCGTGATCATGTCGGCTCGCTTGAACGCGGCCTTGCCGTCATGGAGATCCTGGCCCGCCATCCCTCGGGCATGACGTTGACTGAAATGGCCGAGGAAGCGGGCCTGACCCGCGCCGGCGCCCGCCGCTTCCTGCTGACACTCACCGCCACCGGCTATGCAACACAAGCCGGCCGCGTGTTCTCGCTGTCGCCGCGCCTGCTGACGGTTGCCCGCACATGGCTCGGCGGCGCCTCGCTATGGGCCTTCGCCGCCCCCATCATGCGCGCGGTCGCCGCACAACTGAACGAGGCCTGCTCTGCGGCCATCCTGTCGGGTGAGGATGTCGTCTATGTCGCCCGCATTCCCGGCCGCCGCATCCTCAGCGTGTCGCTCGATGTCGGCACCAGGCTGCCGGCCTATTGCACCTCGATGGGGCGCATCCTGCTGGCCGGGCTGACATCAGGGGAATTGGACGCATTCCTCGGCCAGGCGACCATCGAGAGACGGACGCCGAAGACGATCACCAACAGGCGTTTGTTAGCCAACGCCATCGCCAAGGCGAAGGCTGACGGCTTTGCCATCGTCGATGAGGAACTAGAACTCGGCCTGCGCTCGGTCGCCGTACCGATCCGCGACCGAGCGGAGCGCACGGTCGCGGCCATCAACGTCTCGACCCAGTCGGCACGATTTTCGGTCGCGGAGATGGAGCGGGAGATACTGCCGGCACTACTGGAGGCCAGGCAGCGGATTGAGGATTTCTTTGTGGTTTAAGAAGCTTCATCCAACCTTCGACGTCGGCGGGACAGCACCCCCCTCTGGCCTGCCGGCCATCTCCCCCGCAAGGAGGGAGATCAGCTGTTATCGCGGCTTTCGCCAATCTACACCGTTATAGGGTGATCGCAGCGCTGAACCTGCCAATCTCCCCCCTTGCGGGGGAGATGTCCGGCAGGACAGAGGGGGGTGTGAAGGATCGCTACGGTACTATTTGTGCCGTTGCAGCAACGCCCCCTCAATGCTTGATCCGATCCCGCATCGCATACCAAAGCATGCCCAGCACATAGAGCGGACCGCGCAGCGCCGTGCCGCCCGGGAACGGCATCGGGGTCAGCGTCGAGAACAGATCGAGCCGCGAGACATCGCCGGTGATCGCTTCGGCCAGCAGCTTGCCGGACAGCGTCGACAGGATGACGCCCTTGCCGGAATAGCCATGCGCGAAATAGACCTCGCCATAGTGCCCGACGTGCGGCAGCCGCGATGTCGTCACCGACACAAGCCCGCCCCAGGCATGATCGATGCGGCAGCCCTTGAGCTGCGGAAAGGTCTTTTCCATATGCGACCGCACGAAGCCGGCGATATCGGCCGGCGGTGAAGGCGTGTAGCGCTCGCCGCCGCCGAACAGCAGGCGTCCATCCGCCGACATCCGGTAGTAGTTGACGACGAAGCGGGTATCGGAGACCGCGACATTGGCCGGGATGACGTTGCGCTTGCCCTCAAGCGGCTCGGTGGCGACGATGTAGTTGCCGACCGGCATGATGCGGCTGTTGACGCGCGGCTCCAGCCCGTTGAGCAGAGCGTCACCCGCCAGCACGACATGTCTGGCCCGAACCGATCCCTTTGCGGTCGAGACCCGGATCGAAGGCTCACGCTCCAGCCGCACGGCGACCGAATTCTCGTGGATGGTGACGCCGGCAGCAACCGCTGCGCGGGCAAGGCCGAGCGTATAGTTCAGCGGATGCATGTGGCCGCCGAGCGGCTCATACATCGCGCCATGGTAGGGTGTATCGACCTTGGCTCGGGCTTTAGCCGCCGATAGGATTTCCGCATGCGGGAACTTCATCACCGTGGCCAGGCACTCGGCCTCTTCCTCGAGATCCCTAAGGTCGGAGCCGTTGACCGCGCCGACCAGATGGCCGGTCAGCCTGAGATCGCAATCGATGGCGTGGCGCTCGATAATATCGAGCACCAGCCCGCGCGCCTCGAAGGCAAGATCGAACAGCACCTTTGCCCGCTCCGGCCCGTAGAGTTTGACCAGTCCCTTGGCGCCCTTGCGCAGGCCGGGGATCATCTGGCCGCCATTGCGGCCCGACGCGCCCCAGCCGATCTTGCCGCCTTCGAGCAGCACCACTTTCAGGCCGCGCTCGGCGGCGTGAAGGGCGGCTGACAGGCCGGTGCAGCCGCCACCGACGACCGCCAGGTCGGCTTCGACATCGCCGACAAGCGCCGGATGGTCCGGCGCCCGATTGGCCGTGGCGACATAATAGGATTTACCGATATCGAGGCCCGAATTGAAACCCGTTGAACTGGAAGCCATGATCACACCTTCAGCAGCAGGTGGTCGCGTTCCCAGCTCGTCACCACGCCTTGGAACAGGTCGAGTTCGACGCTCTTGACGCGCAGATAGGTCTGGAAGAAATCCTCGCCGAGCAATTCCCGCACCGGATCGCAAGCAGCGAAGCGGTCCAGCGCCTCCTCCATCGTTTTCGGCAGCGTGCTCTTGATCTTGTAGGCATTGCCCGACGCTTCGGCCGAGCGTGCCAGTCTCTGTTCGACGCCGAGATAGCCGGCGAGAAGCGAACCGGCGATCGCCAGGTAAGGATTGGAATCCGCACCCGGCAACCGGTTCTCCACCCGCCGCGCGGAGCGGCCGCCGGCCGGCACGCGCAGGCCGCAGGAACGGTTGTCATGCGACCATTCGATGTTGGCCGGCGCGCTGTGGTTCGGGCGGATGCGGCGGAACGAGTTCACGTTCGGTGCGAACAGCGGCATGATTTCCGGGACATATTTCTGCAGGCCGCCGATGAAATGGCCGAACATCTCGGTGTCGGCATCGTCGTTTCCGGCAAACAGCGTCTTGCCGGCCTCGTCGATGATGGACATGTGCAGATGCATCGAGCTTCCCGCCTGCGCCGCGATCGGCTTGGCCATGAAGGTCGCATGCATTCCGCTTTGCTGCGCGGCCTGGCGCGTCAACCGCTTGAACAGCAGCACCTTGTCGGCCAGCGGCAGCGCATCGCCATGCAGGAAGTTGATCTCAAGCTGCGCCGTACCTGACTCGTGGATCAGCGTGTCGAGCGGCAAGCCGGCTGCCGCGGCGTAGTCGTAGATGCGGCGGATCACCGGCTCGAACTCCTCGAGCGCGGCCATGTCATAGGGATGCTGCACACCCTCGGCACGGCCATTGGCACCGACCGGAGCGGTCAGCGGCTGGTCGGGATCGGGATTGGGCGCGGTCAGATAGAATTCGAGCTCCGGCGCCACCACCGCCCGCCAGCCGTGCTTGGCGTAGAGGTCGAGCACGGCGCGCAGCACATGGCGCGGCGAGGCCATCCAGGGCCGGTCGTCCATATGGAAGGCATCGGCAAAGACATAGGCCTTGCCGGGAGCGGCACCCGGCGCCAGGTAGAGCGTCGATACATCAGGCACCATGCGCATGTCCGGATCCGAATAGGCAAAACCCTCGTCGATCGAGCCGGAGTAGCGGCCGTCGATGCTGACCAGGAAAGCGCTGCTCGGCAGATAGAGCGCGCGGTCTTCAAGCGCCTGGAGAAATTTGGCCGTCGGCAAGGCCTTGCCGCGCAGGACGCCATTCATGTCGGGCACCAGGCACTCGACTTCGTTGATGCCGTGCCGGACCAGCCAGGCTTTGGCATCGGTACCGCTGGAGAGCGAGATGTTCGTGTTGTTGTCAGGCATTTCGTTCATGTCCGTATCAGAGAGAGTATGGCTTGCGCGGCCACATCCGTTCCAGGTTTCAGCGCCATTTGGGCTGCATTGTCCTTGAGGCGGGTGCGCATTGCATCGTCGGCCAGCAGGCCGAGAATAGCTCTCTCCAACACTCCTTCGGTCCAGGCGTCGCGGCCGATATGGTCACCGACGCCGGCTTCTCCGGCGCGGCGCGCATTGTCGTGTCCGTCCCAGCAATAGGGCATGATCAGTGACGGCACGCCGAAGCGCAGCGCCTCGCAAAAGCTGTTGTTGCCACCGTGGTGGATGAACAGGTCTGACTTCGCCACCACCGAGGGCTGTGGAAACCAGGCGTCGAGATAGACGTTGTCGGGCACCGCGCGATAGGCATCGCGCAGGCCGCCGGCATTGACGATGAAGCGCGCCGGCAGCCTGTCGAACACGGCCAGCATGCGCTCGATCAGCCCGACATCCATGGCGCCGAGGCTACCGAAGCTGACATAGACCAGCGGCCCGCCATTGCGCGGAAATACCGGCACCTCGAATGGCCCTTCCGAACGCACGCAGCCTTCGAGATAGACGAAGCGCTCCGGGTCGAGCGGCTCGGCGCGCTCGCGGCGCACGATCGAAGGCGTCAGCAGCAAATTGAGGTCGGGCGACGTCTCCAGGAACAGGCCCTTCGGCAGCGGCGCCAGGCCGGCATCCATCCGGAAGCGGTTGAAGCGATCATGTGCGGGCGTGCAAGCCGCCAGATACCTGGCCTCGAACGCGGCGCGTTGCGGGTCGTCGACGCCAAGCCCCGACAGATAGGGCGGTACCTGTGCATCCGGCAGCTCGGTCTCGGCGCAGGAGACGACACGCACCCAGGGACAGCCGGCGGCGGCGATCGCCGGGAACATGATGACATTGTCGAGAACCACCGCGTCCGGCTTCAGCCGCGCCAGCAACTGGCGCAGCGGCGCCTCGGCATTGACCGCGGTGTCGACGATGGCCTGCCAGGTTGGCGCGACATAGGTTTCCAGCTGGTCGATCGGGCTCAGCCTGAAATGCGGCAGGTGCCTGCGCACGAAGGCCTGCCAGTAGCTCTGGCGTTCGCTGTCGCTCAGCGGCTCGTCGGTCGGCAGCTGGTATTCCTGGAAACCATAGTCGGCAAAGACGCCGGAAAAGCCGGCATGACAGATGAATACCGGCCGGGCTCCCTTGGCACGCAGCGCCTGCGCGATGCCGACGCAGTTCAACGCCGCGCCGAAGCTTGCTTCGGGGAACAGCGCGATGGTCGGGCTGGCTTTACGCGTCAATTAATCCTCGTCAATCCGGCCGGCTGATCATGCCGAACAGGGCAGGCGCCCCGCGACTGGCCGCTTGCGGTCGCTGGTTGCGGGAGAGCCGCAGGTGGATGCGCAGCAGATCGGCAGCCACCTCATACTGCAGGCTTTCAAGATGGTCGAGTATAACAAGGTGTTCGCGCAGCGATTGCCGCAGGCGGAAGACGTTGACGCCGGCATAGATGCCCGGCAGCCGGCGCAGCCTGAGGTGATCGGCGAGTGTGTCGGCCACGAAGCGGTTGGCGCAGCCTTCGGCGAGCATGCCATGAAAATCGATGTCCAGCCGCTGGAACTCGCGTGTGTCGAAGGCGGCGTCCGGCAGCGCCACCAGCGCTTCCATGCCCTGGCGCAACGTCGCCGCCCGCGCGCCATCCAGCCGGAAACCCGGCGTCAGGATGGCCGCGGGCTCCAGCAGCAGACGGAATTCATAACTGTCGCCTTGCGCCTCCGGATCGTCTGGCGTGCGTCGAAACAGCCAGGACTGGCCGGGCGCACGGTCCAGCAGATTCTCTTCGGTCAGTTTGTTGAGCGCTTTTAGTACCGTCTTGCGCTCGGCACTGTAGCGCCGCATCAGTCCCGCGACGGTCACCGTCTGGTCCAGCCGCCGCGCCGACCGGTCGCGCAGGATCGCCTCGGCCAGCTCGTCCTCCTCGGCAGCGGGCAATTCCGTGGCGACCGAAGCCTGCGCGGTGAGGTCGATCGCCAAATGATAACCCGAATCCGCCTCCCACCGTACGACGCCCCGCTCCGCAAGCAGGCTAAGGGCCGCGCGCACGGGCGTGCGCGAGACGCTGCACAGCGACGCGATCTGCTGCTCCGGCAAGCGTGCGCCCGGCTCGAAACCACGTTGCCGCGCCACATCCAGGATGCGCTGCGCCAGATCGAGATGGTTGGTGCGGGGTCGTCGGGCTACGGCTTGCATGACTGGTCCAGTGGAAAACGACATGACCGCATTGATTTGACCGATCGCCCGCACGGACGCAATCGGCCAGATTCCTCGATCGCTTGACAAATTATGGATTGACGTACTTTTTTCTGCAATAGTACTGTCAGGACAATCGGCGAGAAAAAGACCGAGGGAACAGGATCGAGGCAGCGGCAAGGTCGCAGGCGTTGGTCCGGCGAATGAAATTCGACGATCAACCGGAATGGGAGTCTGTCATGACCGCTACCAGCCTGCGGCGCCGTGCGCTGAAAACATCTTCGCTCGCACTTGGCCTGGCCTTGGCGCTGTCCGCGCCGGCGATGGCTGCTGATCTCGTCATTTCCAACTGGGATGGCTACATGGCGCCCGACGCGATGGCCGCCTTCAAGACCGCGACCGGCGTTTCGGGTGAGGTGGTGGTGCACGCCACCAATGAAGAGATCATGGGCAAGCTGATCGCCGCCGGCGGCAAGGGCTATGACGTGGTCTTTGTCTCCTCGCCCTTCGCCGAGGTGCTGAACAAGCTCGGCCTGACCGAACCGATCGACCACACCAAGATACCGAACCTCGCCAACCTCTATCCGGAAGCAACCAAGCTGCCTCACGATGCCGGCAATGCATTCTCGGTGCCCTACACCTGGGGCACCACCGGCCTCTGCTATCGCTCGGACCTGATGAAGGTCGCACCAACCAGTTGGAGCGACCTGCTCGCGCCCTCCGACGAATTGAAGGGCAAGACCACCATGCTGGCGACCGACCGTTGGCTGCTGGCCGCCGGCCAGCTCGACAAGGGCTATTCGGTCAACGAAACCGACCCGGCCAAGATGGCTGAGGTCAAGGATCTGCTGATCTCGGCCAAGAAGACCCTGCTCGCCTATGACGACACCACCTTCTATTCCAAGCTGGTGTCCGGCGAGGCGCTGATGGTGCAGGCCTGGGACGGCTGGTGCAATTACGGCATCGCCGAAAAACCCGAGATCAAATACGTCATTCCCAAGGAAGGTTCGGACCTCTGGGTCGACACGATGGTGGTGATGAAGGCCTCCGCCAACAAGGACGCCGCCTTCCAGTTCATCAACTTCATGCTCGACGCCAAGAACCACGCCTGGGCAGCGCAGAACATCGACTACAAGGTGCCGAACAAGCCGGCCATGGAAAGCCTGCCTGCCGATTTCCTGGCCAAATTCCCCAACATGGCGATGCCGGTGGCCGACCTCGTCAAGTTCGAGCAATTGCGTGACGTCGGCGACGCCCAGCGCGACTATTCGAAGATCGTCAGCGAGATCAAGGCGGCGCAGTAGGGACTGTTCCAGCAGCATCTTGGAATCAAGCTTGCGTTCCGTGTCGCCCCCCTCTGGCCTGCCGGCCATCTCCCCCTCAAGGGGGGAGATTGGCTGTGGCATTGCTTTCGCCAATCTTCGATTTTTCAAAGTAAGCGAAAGGTTGGAACTGCCGATCTCCTCCCTTGAAGGGGGTAAGAAGTGGTCCGCGCAACGGACGGAAAGCCAATTGCTTGGCTTTCCGAACGACGAACGCCCGAAGCGAAAGCGAAAGGCCGGGTCCGGCAGGGCAGAGGGGGGCATTTCGTGAAGCACCTACCCTCTCGCTCCTCCTTGCTGATGGCCCCGGCGCTGGTCTGGCTGACCGCACTGATGGTGGTGCCGTGCGCGCTGGTGCTGGCGCTCGCCTTCTTCCGGCGCGGCATCTATGGCGGCATCGACTATACCTTCACGCTGGAGAATTTCGGGTTGGTTTTCGACCCGCTCTATGCCGGCATCTTCCTCAATTCGGCGCGCATCGCCGGCACCGCCACCCTGATCGCGGTGGTGATCGGCTATGCCGCCGCCTACGCCATCGCAGCCGCCCCGCGCCGGTGGCAGCCGGTGTTTCTGTTCTTCGCCGTGCTGCCGTTCTGGTCCAACTACCTGATCCGCACCTACGCCTGGATCGTGCTGCTCAACCGCGAAGGCCTGATCACGCAGTTGTTGCGCTGGTTCGGTTACACCGGCGAGCCGCCATCGATGCTCTATACGGAAGGCGCGGTTATCGCCGGTCTGGTCTACAACTATCTCCCCTTCGTCATCCTTGCCTGTTACGCGCCGCTGTCGCGCCTCAACCCGGAACTGGCCGAAGCCTCGCGTGACCTCGGCGCCTCCGCCGCCACCACATTCCGGCGTGTCATCCTGCCGCTGACCGTGCCGGGCATCGCCGCCGGCGCGGTGTTCGTTTTCGTGCTGTCGATCGGCAATTTCGTCACGCCCGCGCTGCTTGGCGGCGGCCGTTTCCAGATGATCGGCAACCTCGTCTACGACCAGTTCCTGACCGCCAACGACTGGCCGTTCGGCGCCGCGCTCGCGATGGCGCTGATCGCCATCATGCTTCTGGTGCTGATGGCGCAGGCGCTCGCCGCCAATCGCGCCTCGGGCCACGCCGCGCAAGCCGGCGGAGACACCGATGGCTGAGCGCTCTCCCGCCACGCGGCGCACGCTCTGGGTCGTGCTCAGCCTCGTCTTCGCTTTCCTTTACATCCCGATCGCCGTGCTGGTGGCGCTGTCCTTCAACGAAGGCGGGCTGCCGACGGCGTGGTCGGGCTTTTCGCTGAAATGGTACGCCTCGCTGGCCGGCAATTCGGCGATCCTCTCCGCCGCGCTCAACACGCTGATCGTCGCGCTGGTCTCGACGACAATCGCGACCTTGCTCGGTACCTTGCTGGCGATTGGCATCGAGATGCGCCGGCAATACGGCAAGGGGCTCGAAGCGTTGATCTTCGCGCCGATGATCATTCCCGACATCGTGCTGGCGATCGCGCTGCTGTCGTTCTTCTCGATGCTCGATCTGACCATGGGCCTGCACACGATCATCCTCGCCCATGTCGTCTTCAATCTCGCCTTCGTCTGCTCGGTGGTGCGCGCAAGGCTGAAGAGCTTCGACTGGTCGATCGTCGAGGCCTCGGCCGATCTCGGCGCCTCCGCGCTCACCACCTTCCGGCGGGTGACATTGCCGGTTATCGCGCCGGCGGTGATCGCAGGCGCGCTGCTCGCCTTCACGCTCTCGGTCGACGAGTTCATCATCGCTTTCTTCACCGCCGGCGCCGGCCGCACCTCGACGACGCTGCCGATGCAGATCTACGCGATGATCCGCTTCGGCATCACGCCGGAGATCAACGCACTGGCGACCATCGTCATGGCGGTCTCGATCACCGCACTGACCCTGTCGCAGCGGCTCAACCGTGGGATCATAGGCCAATGAGCGAACCCCGCACGCTTCTGGCCATCGATCATGTGTCGAAAAATTTCGGCCGGGTAACCGCCGTCGATGGCATCTCGCTCGACATCCGCGAGAATGAGTTCTTCGCGCTGCTCGGCCCGTCGGGCTGCGGCAAGACCACGCTGCTGCGCATGCTGGCCGGCTTCGAGACGCCCAATGACGGGCGCATCCTGCTCGACGGCCGCGACATTGCCAAAACCCCGCCCAACAAGCGGCCGGTCAATCTGATGTTCCAGTCCTACGCGCTGTTTCCGCATATGAGCGTCAGGGCCAACGTCTCCTACGGCCTCGAAATGGAGCGCTTGCCGGCCGCCGAAATCCGCTCCCGCGTCGACGCCATCCTGGCGACGACCGAGCTTGTCCCCTTCGCCGACCGTAAGCCGGAGCAATTGTCGGGTGGCCAGAAGCAGCGCGTCGCGCTGGCCCGCGCGCTGGTCAAACGGCCCCGTCTGCTGCTGCTCGACGAGCCGCTTGGCGCGCTCGACAAGAAACTGCGCGGCGCCATGCAGCTGGAATTGAAGCGCCTGCAGCATGAGGTCGGCATCACCTTCGTCATCGTCACCCACGACCAGGAAGAATCGCTTGTGATGGCCGACCGCATGGCGGTGCTCAAGGACGGCAGGCTGCTGCAATGCGACACGCCGCACGCGATCTATGAGCATCCGGCCGACCGTTTCGTCGCCGACTTCATCGGCGTGATGAATTTTGTGCCGGGCAAGGCCGCCACCGATGGGGTTGTCGCCGCGAATGGCGCGCCAATATCCGGCAAGGTTCCAGCAACGCTCTCGCCCGGCGCATCCGCTGTCGCTTCGGTGCGGCCGGAGCGCATCCGGCTGTTCCCAGAAGCTCAGACCGCCAACCGCACCACCGGCACGGTCGAGGCGCTGGCCTATCAGGGGCTCGACCTGCAACTGCATGTCCGCACGGGCCTGTCGCCAAAGCCGTTCCTGGTGCGCGTCACCGCTGATGCCGCAGACCGCCGGCCGGTCGCATCGGGCGATCAGGTCGAACTCGGCTGGGACGCCGCCGATGTCAGAGTTTTCGCAGAATAAAGGAGAGGCCTGATGGCGCAGAAGACGATCGCGTTTTTTCCAGAAGCAGCTTATGGCCCGGCGCTCAATTCCGTCGGCATCGCCCAGGCGGTCGAGGCACGCGGCCACAAAGCGGTGTTCCTGTCAGATCCCGGCTTCGTCGACGTCTACAAGGGCTACGGCTTCGAGGCCCATCCGGTGAACCTGTCCGAGCCGATGCCGCCAGAGCAGATGGCCAAATTCTGGGAGGATTTCATCAACGGCCACATCCCCAACTTCCGCAAATCGCCCTACGACCAGGTCGACAATTACGTCAAGGATTGCTGGACGGCGATCGTCGACAGCGCCAAATGGGCGCAGAAGGATCTGCCGCACGTTCTCTCAGCCATCAAGCCGGATGTGATCTGCGTCGACAACGTCATCCTGTTCCCGGCTATCAAGCAGTACGGCAAGCCGTGGGTGCGGGTCATTTCCTGCTCGGAAAACGAAATCGAGGACGAGGACATCCCGCCGCATCTCTCCGGCTGCGGCGAAAACGACCATGCCGGGCATCAGCGCTACCGCGACCATTTCAACGCGGTGATCGAGCCGATCCATGAGGACTTCAACGCCTTCCTGACTGCCAACAACGAGGCGTCCTATCCGATCGGCCAGTTCTTTGAGGCCTCGCCCCATCTGAACCTGCTGCTCTATCCCGAAGCGGCAAAGTTCAAGCGCCGCCATCCACTCGACCCGGCCAAGTTTCAGTACCTGGAAGGCTGCGTGCGGCAGGAGAAGCCTTACACGGTGCCGACCTTCGCTGAAAATAACGACGGGCCGCTGCTCTATGTCTCCTTCGGCAGTCTCGGCGCCGGCGATGTCGAGCTGCTGAAGCGCATCATCGCGACGCTGGGCATGACGCGCTACCGGGCGCTGGTCAATGTCGGCGGCTACAAAGACCAGTACACGGACGTGCCCGGCAATGTCATCGTCGAGAGCTGGTTCCCGCAGCCTTCGGTCATCCCGCAGGTCGACGCTGTTATTCACCACGGCGGCAACAACTCGTTCACAGAGTGCCTCTATTTCGGCAAGTCGGCGATCATCATGCCCTATGTCTGGGACGGTCACGATAACGCCACCCGCGTCGAGGAGACCGGCCACGGCTTCGGCATGCCGCGCTACGACTGGACCGATGCCGAGCTGATCGCGAAGATCGAGGCCTGTCTGACCGACCCGAAGATGAAGGCAAAGCTGGCCAAGACATCGGCACAGATGCAGGGGCAGAATGGGCCGGAAAAGGCGGCGGGTTTGTTGGAGAAGTTGCTGTGAGCGAGATGGTTGATATATCGCGCCTGAGCACCCCCCTCTGGCCTGCCGGCCATCTCCCCCGCAAGGGGGGAGATTGGCAGCTTCACCGCCGGTTCTCACTCTGCAACCTTGGTGATTGGCGAAGGCCGAGGCAACATCCGATCTCCCCCCTTGCGGGGGAGATGGCCGGCAGGCCAGAGGGGGGTGCCCTGGCGCAGCATATGAATAGCAACCATCGCGCAGGAGCCTCCGCATGACCTCCTCCGCACCACACCTCCACCACGCCTCCACCCGAACCGATCTCGTCGACTGGGGCGCCCAACCCGACGCATTGTCAGGCACTTCGCACTCGACCGGCAGGCTCGTGCACAAGGGCCCGAACAGCCAGCCGGAATCCGGCATTTGGGTGTGCACGCCGGGGCGCTGGCGCCTGAGCATCCCGCGCGATGAATTGTGCCATTTCGTCGCCGGCCGCGCGACCTACCGGTCAGATGTCGGTGAGCTGATAGAAATCTCCGCCGGAACTGTGGTCATGTTCCCGGCTGGCTGGACAGGCGAATGCACCGTGCATGAAATCATGCGCAACGTCTACATGCTGGCGTGACCACGGAGCTTGACGACATGCCGACACCGCACTGGCCGAAGGCCTCGAGCGTGGAACAGGAGGACTGGGGCGCGGGCAGCAACACGCTCGCCGGTTCGCCGCGCGCCTCGGGCAGGGTCCTGTCCCGGAACCCGGACGGCTCCAGCGAATGCGGCCTGTGGTCATGCACGCCGGGCACGCGCAAGGTCACCTTTGGCGCCGACGAGTTCTGCCATTTCCTCTCAGGCCGTGGCAGCTATGTCCATGACGACGGCGAAGAGATCCCGGTCGAGGCCGGCATGCTGGTGTTCTTCCCGGCCGGCTGGACCGGCATCTCCATCATCACGCAAACGCTGACCAAGGCCTTCATGTGCCGCTGAGCACTCCTTTCAAGGAAATCGATATGACCACACCCATCATGAAATCCCCGCTCGCCATTACCGACCTCGTCGACTGGGGCGTCATCCCGACCATGATCGAGGGGCAATCGCACACCTCGGGGAAGCTGCTGCACAAGGGGCCGGAAGGCCGCTCCGAATGCGGGCTTTGGGTCTGCACACCAGGCAAATGGCATTGCCATGTCACCCGCGACGAGTTCTGCCACTTCCTCGAAGGGCGCTGCACCTACGTGCATGAATCCGGCGAGGTGATCGAGATCGAGCCGGACACCGCAGCCTTCTTTCCGCAGGACTGGAAAGGCGTCTGCACCGTCCATGAGACGATCAAGAAAGTCTACATGATCCGCTGAGCGGATCTGAGAGGATGCCTATGGATTTCTCAGCTGACCGGCCGGCTTTCTTCGTCAACCCGGATTACCGGCCGATGGCCGGCACAAACAAACCGGTGATCGATCCGGCGACGCTGGAAACCGTCGGGGCGATCGCTGCGGCCGGCGATAGCGAGATCGATGCCGTGCTCACCGCCGCGACCAGGGCGCAGGCCGCCTGGAAGAAGCTCGACGCCAAGAGCCGGGCCAAGCACCTGCATGCCGTCGCCAACGCCATCGAGGCGGCGGACTTCACCCGCTGCGCCGAGCTGATGGTGCGCGAGATGGGCAAGCCCTATCCCGAAGCGGTCGGCGAGATCGCCAACTGCGCGCCGATCTTCCGCTACTACGCCGAGATGGCGCGCGACGATGCCGGCAAGATCGCCGGCACGACACAGGCCGGTTCGTTCCAGTATGCGCGCTACGAGCCCTATGGCGTCTCCGTCCACATCATGCCCTATAATTTTCCGATCCTGCTGATGTGCTGGACGGTCGCCGCCTCGCTCGCCGCCGGCAATGCCTGCATCATCAAGCCGGCCGAGGCGACGACGCTGTCGACGCTGGACTACATGACCGTGTTCCGCTCGCTGCCGGAGGGGCTGGTCTCCTGCCTGCCTGGTGGAGCGACCACGGCGCAGGCGCTGATCGCCTCCGACCGCACCCACGCAGTTGCCTTCACCGGCTCGGTCGCCGCCGGCAAGGCGGTTGCGGTGGCCTGCGCCGAACGCATGAAGCCTTGCGTCATCGAGGCCGGCGGCAGCGATCCGCTGATCGTCAGCCAACATGCTCCGCTTGAGATCGCGGCAGCCGGCAGCGTCACCGCGGCCTTCCATCTCACCGGCCAGGTCTGCACTTCGGCCGAGCGCTTCTTCGTCGTCGATGCCGTCCATGACCGTTTCGTCGAACTGTTCGCCGAAAGGACACGCGCGCTGCGCATCGGCAACGGCATGGACAAGACCGAGATCGGCCCGCTGGTCAGCGAAAGCGCGCGGACCAAGGTGATGCGCTTGGTCGACGATGCGATCGCCCATGGCGCCGTCGCAGTCACCGGCGGGCGCATCCCGCCAGCGCATAACACCGGCTGGTTCTACGAACCGACGATCCTGACCGGCGTCACCCCGGACATGGCGATCGTGCGCGAGGAATGCTTTGGACCCGTCGCCGCCATCTGCCGGGTCAGGGATTTCGATGAGGCGATCCGGCTTGCCAATGACAGCCCGTTCGGGCTCGGCGCCTCTGTCTTCACCACTGATCTGGCCGAAGCCCACGAGGCGGCTGAACGGCTCGAAGCCGGAATGGTCTGGGTCAACAATCCGCTGATCGACAATGACGCCCTGCCCTTCGGCGGCTGGAAGGCCTCGGGCCTCGGCCGCGAGCTCGGACGCCAGGGGCTCGACGCCTTCCGCCGCTCCAAAATGGTGATCATCGACCACAAGCCGACAATCCAGGAATGGTGGTATCCCTATCCCGACAGCTGGTTCCGCGCGACCGGCGGCCGAAAGCACGTCTGAGTGTTTCGAACCTCGCCAGCTCCGGATAGCCAGTCCATGGCCGGGAAAAAGCAATGCCGCCGGGCGGGGCCCGGCGGCATCTTTCATCGATTGGCTACTGCCGTTTCGACGGCAAGTCGTTACGGCGTCGTTTCTGCTTCCATCGCGGCGGCCGTCTGGTCGATCTTGTCGGCAAGGACGCCCTGAGCCCAGGACGTGACCGCAGCGTCGACCGGCTTGTTGGCCATGTCCGTCAGCGCCGCGTCGAGCGATGCATCATCGGTGCCGACCTCTGCCGCGGCAGCCGCCTCATTGGCGGCGGTGACCTCTGCCTCCTGGGCAGTGATTTCGGCCTGCAGATCCGTTATCTTCCCAGGCAAGGCCGCCTGATCTTCGGGCGTCATGGCCGCAATCTGCTCGGGCGTCAGCGATGTCAGCGCGTTCAACTGCGAATTCAGCGCATCCAGCTTCTCCTGGGCCGCTTCAGCGGCGGCCTCGGCGACCTTGGCTTTGGCGGACTGCGTCACGAAGGCCTGGATGGCAGCGAACTTCTTGCTCTTCGAGTTCATATAGGCGTTGATGTTGCGCTGAAGCGAGTTCAGCCGGCCGAGCTTGGCGTGGATGTTCTTCTCCTTGGGCACGGCCGAGACCTTTGCGGTCTTGTCGACCGTGGTGTCGTCCGCTTTGGCCTTTGCCACCTGCCCCCGAGCCGACGACGACTTGCCGTGCGAAGCGCCGCTCTTGCCATTGCTATTGCCGCCGTTACCGCCGGCATTTCCCCCGCCGTTGCCGTTGCCGCCGGCATTGCCACCGCCATTGCCGCCCCCGTGGCCGTTGCCGCCGGCTATCGCCGGAGATGCCAGAAGCGCCAATGCGGCAAGCGCCGCGAACAGAGTTTTTCGGTTTGTCATGGTAATCTCCTCGGGGAATCGCCGCCCTTCGCCCAACCGCTAGGCGACCGTCGTATGAGGAATTACTAATTGTACAGAGTAAAATTTAGACAAATGTTGTCTCAATACGCGATCTGACAACCCGCCGGCACCATAACTAATTGATATTAAACACAAATCAACGCTCTTGATCGGCCATGGCACTGAAGTCCCATGCCGGCCGGACCATAGTCCTATCTGCCGACCAGCGGCACCAGGAAGGTCGTAGAGCAGTGTATTGGAAAGGCGCTGAAATAAAGGAGGTTGATGACGAAAGCATAGGTCTCAGCCGATGCTTTCGCCGCCATCGATCACCAGCGCCTGACCGGTCATGAAGGATGAGCGGTCGGAGACGAGGAACAGGATCGCTTCGGCGATCTCATCGGCGCTGGCCCAGCGCCCCATCGGAATCTTGGTGCGGACATAGGTTTCGATCGCCTCGCGTCCGCCCATCTGGGCGATGAACGGTTCGTTGAACGGCGTGTCGACCCAGCCCGGACAGAGCGCGTTGACGCGGACATTGTGCCGGGCATAGTCGAGCGACATCTGCCGCGTCATTGCCACCACCGCATGTTTGGAGGTGGCGTAGGCAATCATCTCGCGGTCGTAGAACACACCCGAATTGGAGGCGGTGTTCAGGATGACGCCGTTGCCTCGTGCGATCATCGACGGCATGACCATCCTGGCCGCCAGAAACTGCGCCCGCACATTGACCCGCCATGACGCGTCCATGCCGCCGACCTCGACCTCTGTCAGCGTTCCGCCGACTTGGATGCCGGCGTGATTGTGCAGGATGTCGATGCGACCATGCCTGTCCAGCGTGCCGGCAATGAGTTGCTCGACCGCTGCGTCATCGGCGACATCGGTGGCGATTGCCTCGGCTTGGCCACCCACTGCCCTTATGTCCAAAGCCGTTGCTTCGCCGGCGGCCTCATCCCTGTCGGCGATGACGACTACCGCGCCTTCCCTGCCCATGATCATGGCGCCGGCGCGCCCGATGCCGGAGCCGGCGCCTGTCACCACGGCGATGCGGTCTTTGAGGATCATGATGCGACTTTCAGTTCGACGGCTTGCGCTGGCGCAATTGCCATTGGGCAAGCACCACGAGCAGCACGGAGGCGACGAGCACGATCGTCGCGATAGCATTGATCTCCGGCGTCACGCCGCGCCGGATCGACGCGAAGACATAGATCGGCAGCGTCGTCTGCGCCCCGGCGACGAAGAAGGCGATGATGAAATCGTCGAAGGAAAAGGTGAAGGCGAGCAGGAAGCCGGCAACGATGGCCGGCATGATCTGCGGCAGCACGATCGAGCGGAACGTCGTCAACGGCGTGGCGTAGAGATCGCTCGACGCCTCGACCAGATTGCGGTCGAGGCTGCCGAGCCGCGTGCCGACGATCATCGTCACCAGCGCCATGGAGAACAGGCCGTGCGCTGCGATGATCGAGCCGTAACCGAGCGCCAGGCGCGGCGGCTGGTCGTCGGGCCAGATCGAGGCGAGGAACGGATTGACGACCGTGAACAGCTGGACGAGCGCGACCAGCGTCGAAATGCCGATGACGACGCCCGGAACGACGATCGCGGCGCCCAGAAGCGCATCGAATACCGCGCGTGTTCTGATGCCGACACGCGCCAGGCCGAGTGCCGCCGCCGTGCCGCAGAACGCCGCCAGCAAGGCGCTGGTGGTGGCGATGAACAGGCTGTTCTTCAGCGCTTCGACCAGGAACGGGTTCGCCAGCGCCTTGCCGTACCATTGCACCGAAAAGCCGGTGAACTCGCTGGCATGGCGGCCGGCATTGAAGGAGAACAGCACGACCAGGGCGATCGGCAGATAGAGGAAAGCGAAAACGGCAATGACGAAGGTGCGCATCAGATCAGATCCACCCGGCGAGCGCCCGAAACCCGGGTCGAGATGCGGTTGGCGGCAATCAGCACCACCACCGATACCAGCACCAGCGTGATCGCGATGGCCGATCCGAACGGCCAGTTGCGCGATTGCAGGAATAGGTCGACCAGTGCGTTGCCGATGAAGAACACCTTGCCGCCGCCAAGCAGCGTCGGGATCAGATATTCGCCGAGCAGCAGGATCATGACCAGCGAGAAGCCGGTCATCACGCCCGGCAGCGACAGTTTCAGGGTCACGCCGAGGAAGGTCGAGAGCGGCGTGGCGCCAAGATCGGCGGAGGCCTCCAGCAGCCGGCGGTCGAGCCGCTCGAGGCTGACATAGATCGGCAGGATCATCAGCGGCAGATAGCCGTAGACGATGCCGAGCAGCACTGCGCCCGGCGTATTGATCAGCCTGACATCCTCGAACCCGATATAAGCAAGCAATGCTGGGATGCCGCGCCCGCCTAGCACATACATCCAGGCATAGGTCCGCATCAGGAGGCTGGTCCAGAACGGGATGACGACCAGCGCCAGCAGGATCAGCCGCCAGCGCTGCGGCGCGCGCAGAGCGAGGTAGTAGGCGACCGGGTATGCGACGAGCAGACAGGCGAGCGCTCCCACCGGCGCCAGCACCATCGTATTCCAGAAGGCGGTCGCCCGCGCCGGAAGATTTGCGTACTGCGCGAAGGTAAAAGCCGCTTGATAGCCGCCTTCCGGTGCCCGTTCGCCGACGCTGAACACCGCGATGGCGATGAATGGCAGCACCAGAAACACCACCAGCCACGCGGTCGCCGGACCGAGCAGCATGGCGGTCAGAAAATTCCTGCGAAGACGGCTGCCGTGCATGGAGAGATTTGCCCCGTGCCGGCGGGTATGAACCCGCCGGTCAACTTATCCGAAAAGAATTTGAGGCCGTCGCTCAGGCCGACTTGAAGCGCGCCATCAATTCGGCGCGGCCGGGATCCGTCAGCGTTGCCGCCGCGCCGAATTCCAGCGGCGTCAACAGGTCGGCCGCCGGATAGAGGATCGGATTGTCGAGCACTTCCTTGGGCAGCAGCTTGTTGACCCGCGCATCGGTGGACGGCGCACCATTGGCCAGGTGCTCCTTCACCGCCACCTGCGGATTCATCAGATAGTTGAGCAGGGCGTAGCCGGCCGGCTTGTTCGGCGCATCCTTCGGAATGGCGTAGAAATCGGTCCAGATCTCGCCGCCTTCCTTGCCCAGCACATAGGCGATCTCCGGAATGTCGCGATGCAGCTGCGCGCCATCGTTCGTCCAGCACATCGTCATCCAGGCGTCGCCGGCGCGCATGCCCGGCTGGTAGTCGGAGGAGACCGCGAACAGATGCGGCTTGACCTTCAGCAGCAGTTCCTCCGCCTTGGCCAGTTCGTCCTGCTTGAGCGAGTTGAACGAGTAGCCGTAATATTTCAGCGCATTGCCGATCGTGGTCAGCTGGTAGTCATGCACCATGGTGCGGCTGTCGCCTTCCGCCATGGCAGTGTCCCAGAACTCCTTCCAGCTGGTCATCGGCTTGGTCAGCTTCTTGGTGTTGACGGCAAAGCCGGTGGTGCCCCAGTTCTTCGGCACCGCATAGGTCACCCCTTCGATCGTGCCTTCCCCGGTAAACCGCGGATCCTCCTGCGAGCCATCGAAATTCGGCAGTTTCGCCATCTCCAGCGGCTCGATGATGCCGAGTTTCTTGTAAGTCGAGATCGTGTAGTTGGTCGGCACGAAAAGGCTCCAGCCCGAGGCGCCCGCCTGCAGCTTGGCCAGCATCTCCTCGTTGGAGCCGAACACGTTGACCTCGACGGCAACGCCGGTGTCCTTCTTGAAGTTCTCGAAGGTCGCCGGGTCATGATAGTTCGGCCAGGTGGCGATCGACATGCGGTCGCCAAGGCTTTCCGCGGCAAAGGCTGGTGTCGGCATGATGCCGATCTCGCGCGCCATCACCGCCGTGGCAATGCCAAGGCCGGTGAGGCCGAGGAAGTCGCGGCGGCCGATCGAGCCGCGCTTGAGGCGCATCAACTGGTCGACGAATTTTTCAGGGCTTATCGGCAGTCCGTCACGATATGATTTCGACATGTTTATCTACCCTCTGGTTGGCCCCGTTGTTTTTGGTCTCCGCAAACGCCAGCGGCGTTCCGGAGGCAAAGCCGATGGCGACGGGTTCACCCGGCTTGAAGAGATTGCCGTGGCCGATCAGGTGATCGGCCTTGGCCAGCAGCGTTCCAATGCCCTTGACCTCGATCGCGTATTCCGCCGTCGAGCCCAGGAAGATCCGGTTACGGACGACGCCTTTGAATGGCCCGCTTGTCCGAGCGCCGAGACTGAGCGATTCAGGACGCAAGCTGACCGAAACGGCCTCGCCCTGCTGCAAGGCGGTCCGCTTGCGCGCGGCAATGACGGTGCCATCCGCTAGCGCCACCTCCACCAGCTCGCCCGCATGCCCGGCGACGGTGCCGCTCAAGAGATTGGTCTTGCCGACGAAGTCGGCGACGAACAAATCGGCGGGCTCGTCATAGATCTCGCTCGGCTGTCCGAGCTGGACGATGCGGCCGCCATTCATGACGCAGACGAAATCGCTCATCGACAGCGCTTCCTCCTGGTCGTGCGTGACCAGCACGAAGGTGATGCCGATCTCGCGCTGCAGGTTCTGCAGCTCGATCTGCATATCGGTGCGCAGCTTCTTGTCGAGCGCTGCCAGCGGCTCGTCGAGCAAAAGCACGGCCGGCTTGTTGACCAGGGCGCGGGCGAGCGCCACACGCTGCTGCTGGCCGCCGGACAGTTCATGGATCTTGCGGCGGCCGTAGCCGGCGAGCCGCACCATTTCGAGCGCCTCGCCCGCCCTTGAAGCGATCTCGCGCGACGACAGCCTTGGCCGCGTCTGGCGCAGCCCGTAGGCGACGTTGTCCTCGACATCGAGATGCGGAAAAAGCGCGTATTGCTGGAACACCATGTTGACCGGCCGCCGGTAGGGCGGCGTACCGGCCATGTCCTGCCCGCGAATGAACACCTGGCCTTCGCTCGGCTGTTCGAAACCGCCGATCATGCGCAGGCAGGTCGTCTTGCCGCAGCCGGATGGTCCAAGCAGGGCGACAAAGGCGGATGGCGGGACAGCAAGATCGATGCCGCTCACTGCCGTCACGCTGCCATAGCGCTTGGTGACGCCGCGAAACTCGATGTCTGGCACTGCGGTCAAGGCTGTAGGCTCCAGCGACAGGGCAATATCGGGACGCTACCAGAGCCAATGGCGGCTAGTATATACCTCTCAGGTGGTATATCTGATCTATTTTCTCGTTTAAGGGGGTATAGATTGTCCCGCAGCGACGAATACAGCCAGCTCGCCACGCTCGTCGCGGCGACGCGGGAGACCAGCGGCGACCTGTTCGGCAATGCGCTGGTCGATTGGCTGCGGCTCCATGTCAGCTTCGACCACTGCGTGGTCTTCGGCTATCGCGGCGCGGCGCGCCCGCCGCTGCTGTTCGAAACCTTCTCGCCGGCCGAAAGCCACGTCTTCGTCGCGCTCTATCAGGAGGGACCCTATCTGCTCGACCCGTTCCACCACGCTGCGGTCGAGCGCAAGGAAGGATTCTGGCGCATGCGCGAACTGGCGCCGGACCGTTTCTATGCCAGCGAGTATTTCCGCTCCTACTATAGCCAGACCAGGCTGGCCGAGGAGGTCGGCTTCTTCGTGCCGCTGCCGGGCAAGGATGCGCTGGTGCTCTCACTGATGCGGCTGCGCGTCTCAGGCCCGTTCGGCACCGCCGATGCCAGATTGCTTCGCGACATGGCGCCGGCGGTGATCAGCTTCGCCAGGCTGCGCTGGCCCGCCCTTCCGGCCGACGAACCGGCAGAGGCGCAGCAGGACGAGACGACCACTCCGGTCAACGAGTTCGACCGCGCCCACATCTGGCAGAGCCTGTCGCTGACGCCGCGCGAAAAACATGTCGTCGACCTGGTGCTGCAGGGGCATTCGACGGAATCGATCGCCAGGGCCATGCGCATCGTGCCGGGAACCGTGAAGGTCCATCGCCGCAACATCTACCGCAAGCTCAAGATCAAGTCGCAGGCCGGCCTGTTCGCACGTTTCGTCGAGATCATCGACGCGCGGATACGATAATTCCTACCACCCCTCAATCCGCCGTTTGATCAGGCTGTTGCGCCGGCTTCCCACGATCCGGTCTCGGCCATCCGCTTCAGCAACGGCGCTGGCTGGAACACATCCTTGCCCGTCCGCTGATGCCAGTACTCGAGCCGCTCGATAATCTTGCCCGGGCCTTCAAGGCCAGCCCAGAACAGCGGTCCGCCCTTGCCGATGGGAAAGCCGTAGCCATTGACCCAGACGACATCGATGTCGGACGCACGGGCCGCTATGCCTTCCTCCAGGATCTTGGCGCCCTCGTTGATCAGGGGGTAAAGCGTGCGCTCGATGATTTCTTCCGCACTGATCGCGCGCGGCGCGATGCCCCTCTCGGCCGCCTTGTCGCGGATCAGCACCTCGACCTCCGGATCCGGGGCCGGGGTACGCGAACCGTTCTCGTAGAGATAGAACCCCCAGCCGGTCTTCTGGCCGAAACGCCCTTGTTCGCACAGCGTATCGGCGATGACGGCCGTCTGACCGCGCGCCTTGCGGTTGCGCCAGCCGATGTCGAGGCCGGCAAGATCACCCATCTGGAACGGACCCATCGGCCAGCCGAAATCGGTGAATGCCTGGTCGATCTGGCTGGGTGTCGCGCCTTCCAGCAGCAGCGCCTCGGATTCGGCGCCACGCGCGGCCAGCATTCGATTGCCGACGAAGCCGTGGCAGACGCCGACGACGACCGCCACCTTGCCGATCCGCCGCGCCAGATCGACGACGGTGGCCAGCGCATCGGGCGCGGTCACCTCGGCACGCACGATCTCCAAGAGCTTCATGACATTGGCCGGCGAGAAGAAATGCAGACCGAGCACATCCTGCGGCCGCGAGGTCGAGGCGGCGATTTCGTTGATGTCGAGATAGGAGGTGTTGGTGGCGAGGATCGCGCCCGGTTTGGCCACGGCATCGAGCTTGCCGAACACCTCCTTCTTGACCGCCATGTCTTCGAACACCGCCTCGACGATCAGGTCGCAATCGGCGAGATCGGCATAGTCGGTGGAGCCCTTGAACAGGGCGAGGCGCTCGCGCTTGGCATCTGCCGTCAGCGAGCCGCGCGTGACGGACACCGAGTAGTTCTTGTCGATGGTCGCCAGCCCGCGCTGCAGCGCCTCATGGCTGGTTTCCAGCATGGTGACGGGGTAGCCGCCATTGGCGAAGGCCATGGCGATGCCGCCGCCCATCGTACCGGCGCCGATGACGCCGACGCGGGCGATCCTGCGCTTGACGATGTCTTTTCCGGGAAGCTTTGCCGCCTCACGTTCGGCGAAGAACACATGGCGCTGCGCCCGCGACTGGTCGCTGGCGACCAGCTTGACGAACAGCGCACGCTCCGCCGCCAGCGCCGCATCGAAGGGCAGCATGACGGCATTGCGCACCGACAGCGCACAGGCGATCGGCGCCTCGAGCCCGCGCGCTTTCCTGGCAAGATCCGCAGCCTCGGCGTCGAAAGCCGCGAGGTCGGTCTCCTTGAGCCCCTCATTGCGATCACGCACCGGCGTAAAGGGACCACCCTTGCGGGCTATTTCCCTGGCCAAGTTCACGGCATGCGTGGTCAGACCGCCTTCGAAGACGGCATCGACCAGACCGGCGGCATGCGCCTCGGTCGCACCGACCGGCGTACCGGAGACGACCATCCTGAGCGCCTTCACCGCGCCGACCAGGCGCGGCAGCCGCACCGTGCCGCCGCCCCCCGGCAACAGGCCGAGCTTCACCTCCGGCAGGCCGAGCTTGGCGCCGGCATCGGCGACGCGGAAATGGCAGCCCAGCGCCAGCTCCAGCCCGCCGCCGAGCGCGGTGCCATGGATGGCGGCGACCGTCGGCTTGGCGATGGTCTCCAGCACAGCCACAATGGCGCGTAGCTCGGGCTGTTCCATCGGCTTGCCGAATTCGGTGATGTCGGCGCCGGCGACAAAGGTCCGGCCCGCGCATGCAATGACGATGGCGGCAACCGACGGATCATCCCGCAACTCGACCAGCGCCTGCATCAGCGGTTCGCGGACATGAAAGCTCAGCGCGTTGACCGGCGGGTTGTCGATGGTGACGATGGCGACGTCGCCGTCTCGGCTGACCTTCACAAAATCGGACAAGCAAACCTCCGGACAATGGTGAACGGCCTGCAGCCGCGCGATTGGATTTACAGCGCTATGACGTGGATGGAAACCAGAGGGAGGCCTGGCACAATGATTAGCGGCTCGAGGTGCCCGGCTGCCATCATCGCCGAAGTAGAGATCCTTCACACCCCCCTCTGCCCTGCCGGGCATCTCCCCCGCAAGGGGGGAGATCGGACGTCACGACGGCCTTCCCAATTTTCAACGTTGAAAGGCGGACGAAACGGCGAAGCTGCCGATCTCCCTCCTTGCGGGGGAGATGGCCGGCAGGCCAGAGGGGGGTGCTGTCCCGCCAGCGTCGGCGTCCTGCTCCCGCTACCGCGGCGCTTTCTGCCCGCCCGCCGCCGTGATCACCCCGACAATGATCAGCCCCGTGAGCAGCAATCGCACCCCGGCACTCACCCCAAACGTGTTGAGCATGGTCAAAAGCAGCACCAGGAACAGCGCCGCGCCCCACACGCCAGGCACATTGGCCTTGCCGCCGGCGACCGACGTGCCGCCGATGACCACGACGGCGATCGAGGCCAGCAGATATTCATTGCCGATATCGACATTGGCGCCCCGGAAATAACCGGCGAGCAGCGCACCGTCGATGCCGCCGAGCGCGCCCGACAGCGTGTAGGTGAGGAAGCGGATGCGGCCGACATTGACGCCGGCGAGCCACGCCGCCCGAATGTTCTGGCCGATCGCCAGCACCGAGCGGCCATAGATCATACGCTGCAGGGCGACGGCCGCACCGATGGTGAACAGCACGGTGAGGATCGCCAGCACCGGAATGCCCAGCACCTGCCGGTTGGCGAAATCGGCGAAGCCCGGCGGCGGCTTGATCTGCAAGCCGCGTCCGTAGCTGATGTCGATCGACTGGATGATGAAGCTGGCCGACAAAGTGGCGATGATCGGCGGGATGCGCAGCGCCCAGATCAGCAGATAGTTGGCGGCGCCGATCGCCGCCCCGCAGGCAAGCGCCGCCAGCAGCCCGACCGCGATCATGGAATCGTTGCCGTCCATCACTTTCATCGCGACGGCGCTGGCAAGGCCGATATTGGCCGGCAGCGACAGGTCGACATTGCCCGGACCCAGCGTGATGACGAACATCTGGCCGACGCCGACAATGACGGTGAACACCGCAAGCGACAGGGCCGCAGTGACCATGCCGCCGGCGCCATAACCGCCGGTGAAGGCGATCGTCGCCAGCCACACCAGAAGCGCGCCAATGAACGACCAGATCCAGGGTTTGGTGAGCAGCGATTTCACCGATGTCATCGCTCACCTCTCCTTGCGGCTGATCAGCACCCGCGCCGCCAGCACGATGATCAGGATGGCGCCGTTGGCGGCCACCTGCCAGTCGGGCGGGATGTGCATGAAGGTGAGCAATGGCGATGCGGCCAGCGCCAGCGTCAGCGCGCCGATCACAGCACCTATCGGCGATACCCGGCCGCCGACGAATTCGCCGCCGCCGAGGATGACGCCGGCGATCGCCAGCAGCGTGTAGCCATTGCCGATATTGGCATCGGCCGAGGTGGTGATGCCGATCAGCGCCATGCCGGACAGCACGCCGAACAGACCCGCGAGCGCAAACAGCACGATCTTGGTCTTGAGCAGCGACCAGCCGGCGCGCCCGAGTGCCGCCGGATTGCCGCCGGACCCGCGCAGGATCACGCCGTAGGAGGTGCGCATCAGGCCAAAATGAACGATGAGGCCGATCAGCAGCGCGGCGATGATCGGGAACGGCACGAAAGGCGGCTTGAAGGCCATCAGCCCGAGCAGCCAGTCCGGCGCCTTGCCGCCGGGTTTGGGCAAAACGAGAATGGCGAGGCCCTGCCAGACGAAGCTCATGCCGAGCGTCACCACGATGGAAGGCAAATTGCGCAGATGGATCAGCGCGCCGAGCAGCGCATAGACACCGATCGATCCGAGCAGGATGGCGGCACCGATGAGCGGCGCGTCCTTCAGCCAGGTCGCCGTGACGCAGCCGACGAAGCCGACGAAGGTGCCGATCGACAGGTCGAGCTCGTTGCCGGCAATGACGAACATCTGCGCGATCGTCGCCAGGGCGATCGGGATTGCCAGGTTCAGCATCAGGCTGAAGCCGAAATAGCTGATGGCGCGCGGGTTGAGCCAGGCGATGGCGAGCAGCACCAGCGCCAGCGACAGCGCCGGCAGCAGCCCGCGCAGCAGGCGCGCGCGGGCCAGCGCGCCACGTTCGGCGGATGTCCTGGCGGCGGTGTCGAGGCTGGCGCCCGTCATCTCAGGCCGCATCGCCGAAGGAGGACTGGATGATCTTCTCTTCGGTCAACTCGTCGCGGCGCAGATTGGCGACGATGCGGCCGTTCTTGAAGACATAGATGTAATCGCAATTGTCGAGCTCTTCGGTTTCCGTGGTGTACCAGAGGAAGGTGCGGCCTCGGGCGGCCTCTTCGCGCACGAGGTCGTAGACCTCCAGCTTGGTGCCGATGTCGACGCCGCGCATCGGGTCGTCCATCAGCACGATCTGCGCGTCCGAGCCGAGCGCACGCGCAAACAGCGCCTTCTGCTGGTTGCCGCCCGACAGTGAAAAGATGTTGTTGTTCATATCCGGCGTGCGGATGCCGATCTTCTTTTGCCAGAATGCAGCAAGCTCCGCCTCGCGCTGCGGCGAGATCAACAGCCCGCTGCGCAGCCGCGCCAGCGAGCGGATGCCGATATTCTCAGCAATCGACCATTGCGGGAAAATGCCGTCCGACTGGCGGTCGCCGGCGACCAGCGCCACCGGTGCCGTCACCTCGATGCCGGTTCGGGCCCGCGACGCCGCAGCGAAGATCGTCAGCAGCAGGTCAGTCTGGCCGTGGCCAGCCAGCCCGGCAAGGCCGATGATCTCCCCGGCACAGGCGACAAGGTCGGTGCCGTCCTTCTGCGCAGCGGGCCGCGCCCGGACCCGCAGCGGACTGGCGGCGGGCTTGGCGGCAGCGATTTGCGCCGCGATCTTCTGGCGCGCTTCCGCGCCGCCCATCGCCGTCACCAGCCGGTCGCGGTCGAAGGCGCTGGCGGCGTCGGCGACAACCACCTTGCCGTCGCGCATCACCACGATGCGGTCGGCGTTGCGCAGCACCTCGCCCAGCACATGCGAGATCAGGATGCAGCTTTTGCCGCCGGCAACGAAGCGGCGCACGAAGGCCAGCAATTGGCCCGCCGTATGCGCGTCGAGCGACGAGGTCGGCTCGTCGAGGATGACGAGGTCGAGCCGGTCCTGAGTGGCGGTGAAGGCGCGCGCCACCTCGACCATCTGGCGCCGGCCGATCGACAGGTCGCCGACGATGTCCACCGCCGAAATGCTGTGGCCCGGAAAGATCTCGTCGAGCTTGGCGGCGATCAACTCGGCCGCCTTGCGCCGCCAGCCAAATCCGCGCAGCGAAGCGTGGTTGATGCGCGTGTTCTCGGCGACGCTGAGATTGGGGCACAGCGACAGTTCCTGGAACACGCAGCGTATGCCGAGCTGCTGCGCGCGCGACACCGAGTAGTTGTCCTCGGTGTCGCCATGCACGCCGATCTGCCCGCTGTCGGGCACCAGCGTGCCCGCCACCATGTGCATCAGCGTCGATTTGCCGGCGCCATTATGGCCGACGAGACCGACGCACTCGCCGGGGCCGACGTGAAAATCGACGCCGCCCAGTGCGCGAACGGCGCCGAAATGCTTTTCGGCGCCGTTCAGTCTGATGATGTCAGCGTTCCCTTCAGGCATGCTCAACGATATCCGCTCGGCGATACGGACGGCAACGCTGCCGTTATGCTCACTTGATGTTGGCTTTAATGGCCGCGATCGCGTCTTCCTGCGTGTATTCGTGGCTGGCGACGCCGCCCTTGGGGATCTTCGGCAGCTCGGCCTCGAAATCGTCCTGTGTGAAGGCCAGGTACGGCACCAGCAGATCGTGCGGAATGTCGGTGCGGCCGTCGAGCACCTGCTGCGCCACCCAGAAGGCGAGCGACGAGACGCCGGGCGCGATCGAGGCCGACCAGGTCTGGTAGCCGTCCTTGTCCTTCTGTTCCTTCCACCACTGCAGCTCGTCCTGGCGGTTGCCCATGATGATGGTCGGACGCGGCTTGCCGGCGGCGGCGAAGGCCTGGGCCGCACCGTAACCGTCACCGCCCTGGTCGACGACGCCGACGATGTCGGGCAGCGACGGCAGGATGGTCGCCACCGCCTTTTGCGCCGTCGTCTGGTCCCAGTCGCCGGTCACCGAACCGACGATCTTGAACTCGGGATGGGCGGCGACGCCTTCGAGGATGCCGGCATGGATGGCATCGTCGATCGAGGTCCCGGCAAGCCCACGGATTTCCAGAAGATTGCCGCCCTTGGGCTGGAATTTGGCCATCTGCTCGACTTCCTGCTTGCCCATGTCCTTGAAGTCGACGACGACGCGGTAGGCGCAAGGCTCGGTCACCGTGCCGTCGAAGGAGACGACGACGATGCCGGCATCGCAAGCCTGTTTGATGGCGCCGTTGAGCGCATCCGGCGAGGCGGCGTTGATGACGATCGCGTCATAGCCCTGCAGGATCAGGTTCTGCACCTGTGCTGCCTGCGTCGGCACCTCCTTGTCGGCGGTGGTGAAGATGTCGGCCGCGCCGACGATCTTGTCGGCGACCGCCTTCTTGGTGACGATGCCATAGCTGTCGAGCATCGCCTGCCGCCAGGAATTGCCGGCATAATTGTTGGAAAAAGCGATCTTCTTGCCACTGGTGTCGGCCAGCGCCGTGCCCGAGGCGAGCATTGCGGCCAGAGCGCCCAGAACGAACAGTTTCTTCATGTCGTTATCCTCCCAGATGTGTTGACTGCTGCATTCCCACCGGCTTTGACCCCGGCCTCAACTCTGATTTGAGCACGGATTGTCGCGAGCTCAAAACAGTCTCAATCCCGGCACGCGCACCCTGAGCCGGTACAGCGACGTCGACGCGGTGATGTAGAGGCTTTGCAAATCGTCGTCACCGAAGGTGAAATTCGCGCAATCTTCGGGCGTCCGGATGACGCCAAGAATGGCGCCCGACGCGTCGAAAATGTGGATGCCGCCGGGACCGGTGCAGTAAAGATTGCCGCGGCTGTCGATCTTCATGCCGTCGGGCGCTCCCGGCTCCTCGCCCTCGGTTACTGCCCAGACCGCGCCGCCATTGAGGTCGCCATTGGCTTCCACACCGAACACCCTGATGTGCCCGCGTTCGGTGTCGTTGATGAACAGCCGCGACTCGTCGAGCGAAAAGCACAGCCCGTTTGGCTGCCCGAAATCGTCGGCCAGCAATGTCAGCCGGGCGCCGTCGCCATCGATGCGGTAGACGCCTTGGAACGGCAGGTCCTGTGGCCGTGGCACGCCATAGAATTCCCTCCGGCCATAGCCCGGATCGGTGAAGTAGATCGATCCGCCGGTGGCAATAACGATGTCGTTCGGGCTGTTGAGCTGCTTGCCCTGATGATGCGTGGCAAGCACGGTCACGCTGCCGTTGGGCTCGGAGCGGGTCACGCGGCTCGTCGCATGCTCGCAGGTGACCAGCCGCCCCTGGCGGTCCAGCGTGTTGCCATTGGCCTTGTGGCTCGGCGCGCGGAACAGCTCGATCTCGCCTTCGGCACTGCGGCGATACATCCGGCTTTCCGGAATGTCGGAGAAGACCAGCCATTTCTCGTAGGGGTGCCAGACCGGCCCTTCGAGGAAGCCGAAGCCGCTCGCCAGCGTCTCAATGGTCGCATCGCCGACGACGTCGTCGAAACCGGAATGGCGCGCACGCGCCGACACCGACATCATCGGCTCCCGGCGCGAACAGCCGTGCTACTCCGCATGGTGACGAATGGCATGAGCGCTTCCCGATACAGTCTTCTTGTTGGAGTAGAGCGTAGGCGCGGTACCGACGAGTCGATACGGGTCAAAGCGCACGGCCGACTGTGCGTTTGCACAGTCGGCCGTGCCTATCGAGCATAGGATAGCGGCGACGTCAGATCAGGGCCGGCGAACACGCCGCAAAAGCGCGGTCAGGGTTGCGCTCGCGCAAGCTACGGCCACAAGCACGACCACGCCGGCAGCGTTGGATTTTTGCCCTGCGCGAAATGGGTCTTGCTGCGTGGGTTGAGGGCTGTGAACCAAGGTGTTCAGATCGGACCGGCTGCCGTGCCGAACGGAATAGGCCCTCGTGAACTCGGCACCGAGAAGGAAAATTTCCGACGAGTAGTAAACCCAGAGCAGTATGACGAGCAGTCCGCCGGCGGCGCCATACGAAGACGCAATCGCGCTGGTGCCGATATACCAGCCGATAAGCGATTTCCCCAGTGTGAACAGGGCCGCGGTCCCGACAGCGCCAATTGCCACATCGCGCCATTCCAGGGTTCGATCGGGTAAAACCTTGTAGATGGCGGCAAACATCACGGAGATAAGCGCAAACGAAACGACGCCATTGATCCCGCTGAGTATGATCGTTCCGAACGGCAGATGGGCGTTGATGAAAGCGCCCAGTGCCGAGATCGCGGCGCTTGCGATGAGAGAGACCAGCAACAGGAACCCGAGTGCGGCCACCAATCCCAGACTGGCGGCCCGCGCCCGCACCAGACGCGACAGGGAGTTGCCTTGCGGTTCGATCTTCCAGATTGTGTTCAACGACTGCTGCATCTCGCCGAAAACGCCAGACGCGGCCACCAGCAAGGTGACCAGCCCTATGATCGCGGCCCAGGTGCCGTACAGACTGTCGGATGCACTTTCCAGCGCAGTCTTCAGGAGATCGGCGCTTTCCGGTCCCATCAGCCCTGATATCTGCGCGGACAAGGCCAATTGTGCGGCATCGTGGCCGAAGACGAGACCAGCAATCGCAACCACGATCAGCAAGATCGGCGCCAGCGAGGTGGTGGCATAGAAAGCCATCGCCGCACCATGACTAAGCGCATTATCGTTGATGAAGCCGACTATGCTTTCACGCACCAGGTGCCATGAATCTGTGATTGAGGGTCGCACTTCGGGTCCGCAGGCATCGAGTTGGCGTTCACTAGCAATGCGCCGGACCTTCGGAAGTTCCGGGGCGTGGCCGCCGCTGTTTCAGTGCTCCGCCAGCCAGGCATCGAGCCGGTCCTGTTCGCGGCGCAGTGCGTCGATGTTGATCAGGCCACGCGCCATGGCGAGATAGATCGCCCGCGTCCGCGAGTTGAACACGGAAGCATCGCCGGCGCCGTCCTCCGCCGGCACGATGCCGAGCTTGTCGTAGCAGTGCTTGATGCGGCTCTGCGCACCACGGATCGACAGGCCGCGCCGCGCCGCGATCGCCCGGTCGGTCAGGCCGAGCGCGATGTCGATAACGCTCTCATATTCACCGTCGGTGATGCCCTCGAACTTGTCCTGCACGCGGTGTTGGATGCCGCGGATCTCGCGGTCGATGATGCAGTGGCCTTCGCGGAAAACCCCGCGCAGGGCGGACCGCATGCCCTCCTCCGTCGCCGATTTGAGCACATAGCCGTAGACCGAGCCGGGCGGCACGATGCGCGCCACGCCGCGCACATAGGCTTCGTCGGCGAAATTCGACCAGAACAGGATGTGCGTGCCGGCGCGGCGGTTCCAGATCGCCTTGGCAACTTCGATTCCCGTCGCCTTCGGCATCTGCAAATCGAGCACGACATGCAGTGGCTCGCGTTCGGCCGCCAGGTTGATGGCGTCCTCGCCGTCACTCGCTTCGATGACCTCGACGTCGCCGGGCCACAACTGCTCCACCGTTCGCCGCGCGAAGCTACGGTGCAGCCCGTCATTCTCGGCTATCATCACAAGCATCACATGGCCTCCGATACGGCGAGCTCGCCAGGAACCGCTGCAGCCGCCGCCAGGTCTCGCGACGGCTGGCGGTCGATCTCGACGACGACACGGGTGCCGCCGTTCTTGCGGCCGGCCTGGCCGATACGCAGCCGCGCCCCGATAAGGGCTGCCCGCGTGTGCATATGGCCGATGCCGCCATACGCGGCCGGATCAACAGCGCCGCAGCCCTGGCCGTCATCCGTCACGATCACCCGCAGCACGCTCGCGGTCGACGCCAGCAGCACGTCGATGCGGTGCGGCGCGGCATGGCGCACGGCATTGTTGATCGCTTCCTGCACGATCCGGTAGAGCGCGGTCCGCACTGGCTCGGACAGGCTGTCGGCGCCACCGTCGCTGGTGTCGGCGATGCGCACGGCGATCGGCGGCTTGGCCCTGGCGACGCTGCGGTTGAGATGCGCCTCGACCGCGTCGCGCAGGCCGAACAGTTCGAGCACACTCGGCCGCATGTCGTCGACGATGTGGCGCAGTTCCGTCAGGCAGCCGGCGACCTCCTTTTCGAGATCGGCAAGCTGTGCCGCCCGCGCCACGCCCTGGCCGCGAAGCGCCGAAAGCTGGCGCGCGATGCGGGCGAGATCGGCAAGCGTCTGGTCATGCAGGTCCATGGCCATGCGCCGGCGTTCGCGCTCCATGCCTTCGGTCAATTGCGAGGCGCCGACGCGCAGCAGCTCGACGCGGTTGCGCGCCTCGCTCTCGGCCAGCATGGCGCGGCGCGCCTCCTCAGTCTGGATCAGCGCGAAGATGTAGGGCGCGATCAGGTCGGCGCATTGCTGGGCGACCGCGACATCGGCAAGCGTGTAGCAGTCGACCTCGTGCCGGCTGATGTTGAGCGCGCCGATGATGCCGCCCCGCGCCCTGAGCGGCACGACGATGCGGCTGCGCAGCCTGGCGGCGAAGATCGGGCCGTCGATAGCGGTGGCGAAATGGAACCGCTCGTCGCTCAACGCGTCGTCGGCGAGCAGATAGGGGACTTCGCCCCACAGCACCGAGCGGATCGGGCTGACTTCGGTCGGCAGCGGATGCTGGGCAAGCTCGCTCCAGCTGGTGTGGAAGCCGGCTTCGTAACAGGCGTGCCGGCGCCCGTCATGCGACAGCACCGCCAGATCCATGTGGTCGTGCGGAATGAGCGAGCCGATCTCGATGGCGGTCGCGCGGAACGCCGTGCCGGGATCGATATGGCCGGCAAGCGCCCGCGATATCGCCAGCAGCCGGTCGATCAGGACCAGGGACACTTCCGCCATTGTTTTCACGATCCTCCCGTGCCGCGAAATAGTGGACGCATGCCGCCGCCGCTGTCAACGACGGCGCCGTTGGCCATAGGGCCCCGCACTCAGCTTGACAAAAGAGCTGACGACAGCTCGGCGGTGTCGGCAGCCTTGTGGCGGTATAGGAATTTTTTCTTGACTGCGTGCCCTCAGCTATGGTACATTTTTGTCCATGGTGCTGATTTGCGCCAGTGACCCGCCGCACAGGCGGGTTTTTCGTTTGATGCTTCGTCAGCTACGCGCGGGCGAAGGCTCCGAAGAAACCCGTCAGCCCGAGTTCGTTGCCCTGCCGTTGGCCCGCCCGATCAACTTGCGGTGCAATGATTGTAAAGGGTTCGCGTCCTGGTCTAGGGAGGAGGCCAGGAGACCGAAACAGAATGCCAGTGACGCAAAACGTTGCTCCGGGCGCCCCGGGAATCCCGGCGCGCTGGACATCAAGCGCCAAGAGTGGCGTCGGAACGTCGCTTTCGCCGGCCGGCCGGATCTGGTTCACGATCAGCCACGGCATCCTCAACGAAGTCTACTATCCGCGCGTCGACAGCGCCTGCACCCGCGACCTCGGCTTGATCGTCACCGGCCCCGGCGGCTATTTTTCGGAAGAGAAACGCGATGCCGTGCATACGATCGAACCGTTCGAGGACGGCGTGCCCGCCTACCCGCTGGTCAATACGGCGAGCGACGGCGCCTGGCGGATCGAAAAGCGCATCCTCGCCGACCCGGAGCGCCCGGCGCTGCTGCAGGAAATCACCTACACGGCGCTGAAAGGAGTGCCCGGTGACTACCGCGTCTACGCGCTTCTGGCGCCGCATCTGGTCAATGCCGGCATGGGCAACACCGCATGGGTCGGCGAGCACAAGGGAAAGCCCGTGCTGTTCGCCTCGGGGCGCGGCTCTTGCCTGGCGCTGGCTTCGTCGCTGCCCTGGAAAACCGGTTCGGCCGGCTATGTCGGCTTTTCCGACGGCTGGCAGCAACTCCACAACACCGGAGAACTCGATCCGGCTTGCCAGCGGGCCGAGGACGGCAATGTCGCGCTGACGGGCGAGATCGGCTTTTCCGCCACAGAGACCAAGGCCTTGCTGGCGCTTGGGTTTGGCGCGACATCAGACGAGGCCGCGGAACATGCTTTCGCCAGCCTGAAGCAGGGTTTTGAACCCGCGGCGAAATCCTACCTCCAGAACTGGCGCAATTGGCAAAAGGGCTTGCTGCCGCTGGACCGGCACGCGGTGCCCGGGATCAACTTCTATCGCATCTCGACGGCGGTACTGGCGACGCACCGGTCGATCGCCACACCGGGCGCCGCGGTCGCCAGCCTGTCGATCCCGTGGGGCTTCAACAAGGGTGACGACGACCTCGGCGGCTACCATCTGGTCTGGCCGCGCGATCTGGTCGAGACGGCGGGCGGCTTTCTTGCTGCCGGCGATGCTGCCTCGGCTCTGCAAATCCTCGATTACCTCAGCTCCATCCAGCAGCCGGACGGCCATTGGCCGCAGAACGCCTGGCTCGACGGATCGGCCTATTGGCCCGGCATCCAGATGGACGAATGCGCCTTTCCGCTGCTGCTGGCCGATGCTTTGCGCCGCGCCGGCCATTTGCCGCGCGCCAGGCTCATGACCTTCCTGCCGATGATCGAGCGCGCCGCCGGCTATGTCGTGCGCAACGGACCCGTCACCGGCGAGGACCGCTGGGAAGAGGATGCCGGCTACAGCCCGTTCACGCTCGCCGTCGAAATCGCCGCACTGCTTGCCGCGGCAGACCTGCTCGACGCCTGCGGCAAGACAGACGCCGCGACCTACCTGCGCGAGACATCAGACGTCTGGAACGACCAGGTCGAGCGCTGGACCTACGTCACCGGCACGGCGACCTGCAATCAAGTCGGCGTCGAAGGCTACTATGTCCGCATAGCATCACCCGACAGCGCCGAGGCCGGTTCGCCGAAGGACGGCTATGTCCCAATCAAGAACCGGCCGCCCGGCGACACGGATCGGCCCGCCAAGGAGATCGTCAGCCCGGACGCGCTGGCGCTGGTGCGCTTCGGCCTGCGGGCAGCCGGCGACCCGCGCATGACAGACACGGTCAAGGTCATCGACGCGCAATTGCGCTGCGATCTGCCGCAAGGGCCGCTCTGGTACCGCTACAACGGCGACGGCTATGGCGAGCACGAAGACGGCGCAGCCTTCGATGGCACCGGCCAGGGTCGCCCCTGGCCGCTGCTGGCCGGCGAACGCGCCCACTATGAGCTGGCAGCGGGGCGCAGGGAAAAGGCAGCCAGCCTGCTGGCAGCGCTGGAAGGCTCGGCCGGATCGGGGGGCCTGTTGCCGGAGCAGGTCTGGGACGGCGCCGATCTGCCGGAACGCGAACTGCTGCATGGCCGCCCCTCAGGCAGCGCCATGCCGCTGGTCTGGGCGCATTCGGAGCATATCAAGCTGCTGCGCTCCCTGCGCGACGGCGCGGTCTTCGACATGCCGCCGCAAGGCGTCCAGCGCTATATCGAGGACAAGACCGTATCGCCGTTCAGAACCTGGCGGTTCAACAACAAGATCCGCACCATGCCGGAGGGCAAGACACTGCGTGTCGAAGTGTTGGACCCGGCTACAGTCCACTGGAGCACCGACAACTGGGCGACCGCCCATGACAGCCGGACGGTAGAGAACGCCTTCGGCATCCATCTTGCCGATCTGCCCGCGGCAAACCTCCACGAGGGAAGCACGCTGACCTTCACTTTTTTCTGGCCCGGGACCGGCGATTGGGAGAATGTCGACTTCTCCGTCATATCGGGCGACCAAGATGGCCAGTAGATCATAGCCAGTAGACCTTCCCTCGATAGACCCCATAAATCTCCTAGAAAACAGGGACGAAACCATGCAGATCGGAATGATGGGACTGGGCCGGATGGGCGCCAACATGGTCCGGCGCCTGATGCGCGATGGCCACGAATGCGTCGTCTACGACATCAACCCGGCCAGCGTCGCGGCCCTGGTGACGGATGGCGCGTCAGGGGCGGCCTCGATGGAAGAATTCGTCGGCAAGCTGGCCAAGCCGCGCTGCGTGTGGCTGATGCTGCCGGCGGCGATCACCGGCAGGATCATCGACCAGGTGGCGGCCCTGATGGAGCCCGGCGACATCGTCATCGACGGCGGCAATTCCTATTACCACGACGCCGTCGACCAGGCCGCGAAACTGACCGGCAAGGGTATCCATCTTGTCGATGTCGGCACCAGCGGCGGCGTCTGGGGCCTGGACCGTGGCTACTGCCTGATGATCGGCGGCCCAGACGTGGCGGTGCAGCACCTCGATTCGATCTTCGCCACGCTGGCGCCGGGCGCCGATGCCGGCTCCAATCCGCCTGGGGATGCCGGGACCGCGCCCTTTGGCTATCTGCATTGCGGACCGAGCGGCGCCGGCCACTTCGTCAAGATGGTCCACAACGGCATCGAATATGGCGTCATGGCCGCCTATGCCGAAGGCATGAACATCCTGAAGTCGTCCAATGCCGGCAAGCGGCAACGGACGGCGGACGCCGAGACCAGTCCGCTGGAAAACCCGCAATACTACCAGTTCGACATCGACCTTCCCCAGGTGGCCGAGGTCTGGCGGCATGGCAGCGTTATCGGCTCCTGGCTGCTCGACCTGACGGCCGGCGCATTGAAAAGCGATCCGGGCCTGGTGAATTTCGGCGGCCGCGTCTCGGATTCCGGCGAAGGCCGCTGGACGCTGAAGGCGGCTATCGACACCGGCGTGCCGGCTCCGGTGCTGTCCTCGGCGCTGTTCGACCGCTTCTCCTCGCAGGGCGAATCCGAATTCGCCGACAAGCTGCTCTCCGCCATGCGCTATGCCTTTGGCGGCCATGTCGAGAAGCCGAAGGCCGGCAAGTGACGACACTGGGGGAGACACGCGCATGAGCCAGGAACGATCCGACACGCTGGTGCTCTTCGGGGCAACCGGCGACCTTGCCCACAAGAAGATATTTCCAGCCCTTTACCAGATGGTCGCCAAGGGCACGCTCACCGAACCGGTGATCGGCGTCGCCTTCGATGCCTGGGACCTCAAGCAATTGCAGGCGCGCGCCCGCGACGGCATCGTCAATGCGCTCGGCAAGATCGACGAAAAGGTGTTCGCCAAATTCGCCTCGCTGCTGCGCTACGTCAGCGGCGACTACCGCGATGGAGCGACGTTCGAGAAACTGAAAAACGCCCTCGGCACCGCGCAGCGGCCGCTGCACTACATGGCGGTGCCGCCGACCATGTTCGAGACCGTCGTCCAGGGACTGGAGCAATCAGGCACCGCGCATGGCGCGCGGCTGATGGTGGAAAAGCCCTTCGGCCACGACCTGCAATCGGCGCGCTGGCTGAACCGCGTCCTGCATCTGGTGTTCGACGAACAGTCGATCTTCCGTATCGACCATTATCTGGGCAAGGAAGCGATCCAGAACCTGCTCTATTTCCGCTTCGCCAATTCGCTGCTCGAGCCGATCTGGAACCGCAACTACGTCGAAAGCGTGCAGATCACCATGGCCGAGGATTTCGGCGTCGAGGGCCGTGGCCGCTTCTATGACGATGTCGGCTGCATCAGGGACGTCATCGAGAACCACCTGCTCAACATCCTGTTGCTGCTTGCCATGGAGCCGCCTGTCGGCCGTTCCGCCGACGACCTGATCGACGAGAAGGTGCAAGTGCTGCGCGCGATCAGGACGCTGACAAAAGACGATGTCGTGCGTGGCCAGTTCACCGGCTATCTCGCCGAACCCGGCGTGGCGCCGAACTCGCCGGTCGAGACCTTCGCGGCGGTGCGTTTCTTCGTCGACACCTGGCGCTGGCAGGACGTGCCGTTTTTCATCCGCGCCGGCAAGAACATGCCGGTGCACGTCACCGAAGTGGTGGTGCGGCTGAAGCGGCCGCCGCTCGATGTCTTCGATCCGATCAAGCCCGCCGACCAGAACTACGTCCGCTTCCGCATCGACCCGCAGGTGGTGATCGCCATCGGAGCACAGCGCAAGGCACCGGGCGACGACATGATCGGCGAGCAGGTCGAACTGACGGCGCTCGACGACAGCAAAAGCGACATGCCGCCCTACGAGCGGCTGATCGGTGATGCCATGAACGGCAACGGCCAGCTGTTCACCCGCCAGGACGCCAGCGAACTGGCCTGGCGCATCGTCGGCCCGGTGCTTGGCGACACCACGCCGCCGCACCTCTACGAGCCGCTCACATGGGGACCCGCGGACGTCATGGCCGGGTTCGGACCGCCCAATGGCTGGATCGATCCGGTGAAGTGAGAGGATCACACGATGGCCAAGGCAGTGAAGCAACCAGCATCGGGCACCGAGAAGCCGGACACTAAAAAAATCGTGCTCACGATCGACATCGGCGGCTCGCACGTCAAGATCCTCACCAGCGCCGGCGGCGAGGAGCGCCGCGCCGATTCGGGGCCGGGCCTGACGCCGCGGCAGATGATCGATACGGTCAACAAGCTCGCCGAAGACCTGTCCTACGACGTCGTCTCGATGGGCTATCCCGGTCCGGTCAACCACGACAGGCCGCTCGCCGACCCCGCCAATCTCGGCAAGGGCTGGGCTGGATTCGACTTTGCGGGTGCGTTCGGCAAACCGGTGAAAGTGGTCAATGACGCGCTGATGCAGGCCATCGGCAGCTACGAGGGCGGGCGTATGCTGTTCCTCGGGCTCGGCACCGGTCTCGGTGCGGCGATGATTGCCGACAACGTCGCCCAACCGATGGAACTCGCGCATTTGCCCTACAAGAAGGGCAGGAGTTTCGAGGATTATGTCGGCGAGCGCGGCCTGGAAAAGCGCGGCAAGAAGAAATGGCGCAAACACGTCTTCGACGTCGTCGACCGGCTCCGTGCCGCCATGCAGCCGGACTATGTCGTGATTGGCGGCGGCAACGTCGACAAGCTCGATGAATTGCCCGCCGACTCCAGGCGCGGCGACAACACACGCGCCTTCGAAGGCGGGTTTCGTTTGTGGCGCGACAAGGCGCTGATAGTCTGATACTGTTATTGTTTAATATAGTTGTTCAAAATAACGTGTGATATGCCATCAAGTCGTTGCAATACGCAGATTTGCCGACTAGGAATTCCGCGCTACACCAACGCCATTCGTCCCGTGGACGCACGAAGGACGCCATAGCATTTTGATTTCGCGCATGATCCTTTCCGGAAGTCGAATCCGATTTTCAGGTCATTCGCTGTAGACGGAGAAATAGAGTGACCGACGATAGCAACAGTGCCCGTAAAGACATCGATCTGCTCGAGCTGACCGCTCACATCGTGTCCGCTTACGTCGAGAAGAACCGCTTGCCCGCCTCCGGCCTGGCCGACCTCATCGCCAGCGTCAGCGCCTCGATAAACGGGCTCGGCAAGCCTGCGGTCCCGGTGGCTGCCCCCTTGGTCCCGGCGGTCAACCCCAAGAAGTCGGTGACGCCCGATTTTATCATCTGCCTCGAAGACGGCAAGAAGTTCAAATCGCTGAAGCGTCACCTGGGCGTGCATTTCGGCCTGACGCCGGACGCCTATCGCGCCAAATGGGGCTTGCCGTCGGACTATCCGATGGTCGCTCCCAACTATGCGGCCTCGCGTTCGCTGCTGGCGAAATCGATCGGCCTCGGCCGCAAGGCGGCCCCCGTGAAGGCACCCGCCAAGGGCAGGAAGGCCAAGGCCTCGGCCTGAGGCATGTCGCCCAAAAGTGCGCAGCGGTTTTGGGACGACGACCTGCCTAAAGCAGAGATCTAGTTCAGTCCTGAGCCAACAGTTAGGACGACTGGAACAGAAGCCTGCCGGCGAATCCGCCTTGGCAGGCTTGATGTTTTTATGGCTTGGATGGACGGACGGGGCCTTGGGGAGCGAGCCATGAACTACACCAGGATGGTGATCGAGAAAGAAGCGCCGGAAGAATACGGCTACGACCGTATCCGCTACAATCTTTCGGAAAGTTCGATCGCCGACCAGAAGCTCTCCGACATCGGCCTTTCGCTGCCTGATCTCACGCTTTTCTATGGCGAGCATCGCGGCGACAAGCAGTTGCGTGCACTAATATCGGCGCAGGATGCCGGCATTTCGCCGGATGATGTCTTGGTCACCGCCGGTGCCGCGGGTGCGCTGTTCATCATCTCGACCTCGCTTTTGTCGGCCAATGACCATCTCGTCGTCATCAGGCCCAACTACGCCACCAACATCGAAACCCCAAGGGCGATCGGCTGCGCCATCAGCTTTGTCGACCTGGCCTTCGAGGAAGGCTTCGCCATTGATGTCGAGCGCGTCAAGGCGGCGATGCGGCCGGACACGAAGCTGATCAGCGTCACCTGCCCGCACAACCCGACCGGCACGATGATGAGCCGAGCTGAACTCGATGCCCTGGTGGCGCTTGCCGAAAGCAGCAACTGCCGTCTGCTGGTCGACGAGACCTATCGCGACCTTTCCTACGGCCGGCGGCTGCCGATTGCTGCCTCGCTGAGCCCGAAGGCGATCAGCGTCTCGTCATTGTCCAAGGCCTTCGGCATTCCCGGTATCCGCATCGGTTGGCTGATCACCAGGGACGCTGAGCTTCAGGAAAAATTCCTCGCCGCCAAGGAGCAGATCGGCATCTGCGGCAGCGTTATCGACGAAGGCATTGCGCGCGGCATGCTCGAACGCCGGGGCGCTTTCCTGTCGACGCTGCTGCCCGAAATGGCCAGGCGCCGCGACATCGTCCAGGCTTGGATCGATCGCGAACCGCTGGTCGACTGGGTGCGGCCCGAAGGTGGCGTCGTAGGCTTCCCGCGCCTCAATGTCGAACCTGGCTTCGACCTCGACCGGTTCTATGTGAACCTGCTGGAAAACCATGGCACCTATGTCGGGCCCGGCCACTGGTTCGAGATGGAGAAGCGCTTCTTCCGCGTCGGCTTTGGCTGGCCGACGGAAGCCGAATTGCGCGGCGGCCTCGACGCGATCTCCGTCGCGCTGCGGCAGTAACTCCATAGTGTGGTCGGCGGAGCAGGCTGAAAATTTCTTGATCCAGCGCTGATTTTGACGCATATCCGCAGCGAACTGAGCTAAAAGTTCCGCCAGCCGGACCAGCGCCCATCGTGGAAGTGCCCCGCCAGCTGACGTCACTGCAACGGGGCCTCTTAAATCATGACAGCAGAACAGATATCGCCGGATCAGCGCTATGCCGCGTTCCGCCATCGCTCCTTCCTGAGCTATTGGGCGGCGCGTTTCCTCACCACATTCGCCACCATGATCGTGTCTGTCGCGGTCGGCTGGCAGATCTATGATTTGACGCGCGATCCCTTCGATCTCGGCATTGTCGGCATCGTCCAGTTCCTGCCGTCGCTGCTCCTGGTGCTGGTCACCGGCGTCGTCGCTGATCGCTTCGGCCGCCGCCTGATCATGGCGCTGGCGGTCGTGGTGGAGGCGATGTGCGCGCTGGCGCTGCTGTTCCTGACGCTGCGCGGCATCAGCGGGCCGCTGCCGATCTTCTGCGTGCTTGCCATGTTCGGCGTCGCCCGCGCCTTTTTCGGTCCGGCCTCCGCCTCGCTGTTCGCCAATCTGGTGCCGCCTCAGGATTTCGCCAACGCCATCGCCTGGAATTCATCGGCCTGGCAGACGGCGACCATCGTCGGCCCGGTGGCCGGCGGCCTGCTCTACGGCGTGTCGCCGGAAGCGGCCTACGGAACCGCGGCCGTCCTGATGCTCGTGTCCGGGCTGCTGATCTTCACCATCCCGAAGCCGTCGCAGCGCACCGAGTCGGACAAGCCGACGATGCAGCACCTGCTCGGCGGGTTCAGCTACATCTGGAGCGAGAAGATCGTGCTGGGCGCCATCTCGCTCGATCTGTTCGCCGTGCTCCTGTCCGGCGCCTCGGCGCTGCTGCCGGTCTATGCGCGCGACATCCTCCAGCTCGGCCCCTGGGGTCTCGGCCTGCTGCGATCGGCGCCCAGCATCGGCGCCATTTGCGTCGCCATCTGGCTGGCCGGGCATCCGCTGCGGGACAATGCCGGCAAGATCATGCTCGGCTTCGTCGCCGCGTTTGGCGCCTTCACGGTGCTGTTCGGTCTGTCGACCATCACCTGGCTATCGATCGTCGCCCTCGCTGGCCTTGGCGCCACCGACATGTTCAGCGTCTACATCAGGGAGACCCTGATCCAGCTGTGGACGCCCGACGAGGTGCGCGGCCGCGTCAACGCCGTCAACCAGGTCTTTGTCGGAGCCTCCAACGAGGTCGGCGAATTCCGCGCCGGCACGATGGCCGCACTGATCGGCACGGTGCCGGCCGTGGTGATCGGCGGCATCGGCGCCATCGCCGTCGCGGGCCTGTGGATGGTGCTGTTCCCGCAACTGCGCAAGGTGCGCCACCTCAACGGACGCAACTGATCTCTTACGGCTGACAGCCGACATGCCTCGCCTATACACAGGAGCTCCCATGATCACTTGCCACCTGAAATATGTCATCGACCCCTACAAGCTTGCCGAGTTCGAAGACTATGGCCGTCGCTGGATAGGCCTGGTCAACCGCCTCGGCGGAAACCATCACGGCTATTTCCTTCCGAGCGAGGGGGCTAACAATGTCGCTTTTGCCATGTTCAGCTTCCCGAGCCTCGCCGCCTACGAGGACTATCGCAAGCGTATGGCTGCCGACCCGGAATGCCAGGAAGTGTTTGAAATGGAAAAACGCAATCGCAGCATTCTCAGCTACGAGCGCAGCTTCCTGCGGCCGGTGCTCGAACCTTAAAAGGCGTCGCGTCGAAACAGATTCACGCGCCGCGCTTTAGATCTTTGTTTTATGCATGTCGTCTTCCCAACACAGAGGTCACTTTTGGGCGACATGCATTAGCTATCGCTCGGCTTGCCGAAAATCATCCGCAGGAACTCGTCCAGCCAGCGCTTGAGATGCATGTCCCAGATCAGCCGGCCGCCGAGATGGTCGCGGCCGGGCTGGGCGCCGGGCAATTCGAAGCGATGCGCGCCGCGCACCACCCAGCGCTGCATCATCACCCTGGTCAGTTCGCCATGGAACTGGATGCCCCAGGCATTGTCGCCGTAGCGGAAGGCCTGGTTGGGATAGGTTTCGGCGGTCGCCAGCAGCGTCGCGTCCCTGGGCAGCGAAAAACCCTCGCGGTGGAACTGGTAGACCATCTCCGGCCAGTGCATCAGTTGCTTGCCGGCTTCGGTCGCCTTCAGGGGATACCAGCCGACCTCGACCAGCCCTTCACCGTGACCCTCGACCTTACCGCCGAGACAGTTGACCAGCATCTGCGCGCCGAGACAGATGCCGAGACATGGCCGGTTCTCCCTCAGCGGTATTTCCAGCCAGTTGGTCTCGCGGCGAACGAACTCGTCCTCGTCATTGGCGCTCATCGGGCCGCCGAACACCACCGTGCCGGCGTGGTCGTCCAGTGTTTCGGGCAAGGCGTCGCCAAGCGGCGGCCGGCGGATATCGAGATCGAACCCTTCTTCCAGCAACATGTGTCCGACACGTCCCGGGCTCGAACTCTCCTGATGCAGCACGATCAGGATCTTTGGCTTCGAACTCGTTTGGCGCGGCATGGGAAGCGAAGATCCTATTCGTCGCTCGATGTTCCGGTGGCGCCGGGCGCGTGCGCCGCCGCCTTGCGGCGCGCCTCGACACGATCATGGCGTTCGACGCCGATCAGCTCGGCGACGCGCCAGACGGTGTTGTCCTCGAGCTCGTGCAACTCGCCATCGGCATAGACGATTTCCCACATCAGGCCGATGAAGGCCTTGCGCGCATCGGCATCGAGATGGCGCTTCAGGACACTGGTGAAGGCATAGAGATCGATCGCCTCGTTGTCGGCCCGCTCGCCGGCGGCGGCAAGCGCTTCGAGTTCCGTGCCGCTGATCGAATAGCTCTCCGCCAGCACCGCTTTGAACCGCTCCCACTCGACATCCTGGCGCACGCCATCGGCGTTCATCACATGGTAGAGCAGCGCCGAGGCAGCGATGCGCGGATCGTCCGTGCTGGCATGCGTGCCGGCACCGGCCGGCAAATCCCTGAGAAACGACAGAACGCGTTCAAACATAGATCCATACCCCAACGGCCTGACGGCCTGCCCAACTCAAAACAACCGAAACCGGCGCGGCGATTTCTCCGCTTCCTCGTCCGGATCGACGCCGGGATCGTCCGGCAGCCGCGCAAGCTCCTCGGCCGGCTCGACGCCCTCCGCATCACTCGGCACCGCGGCGAAGGCCGCTGCCGTGATCGGCCTGACATGATCCTCGTGGCGCTCGGCATCCTTGCCCGCAAACGTGTCAGGACCGGCATCATCGATCACCTCGACCGGCCTTTTTTCGCTCGTCGGCTTTGCCAATGCTTCGATGACCGGCGCCGCGCTGGTGGGCACGTCATCATGGCTGTCGATCAACTGGCCAAGACGCTCCATCGGCGCACGCCACTCGAAGGCGTCGAGCCGGCCGGTGATCGGCGACACCGGCGCCCAGCGTTCCGACACCACGCCGTCTGCGACCCAGGCCGGATCGCGCGGCGCCCGCACCGCCCTGGACAGCAGCTGCCGCACCTTGCCCTGATCGCCGGTCTCGGCCTCCTCGATGTCTGCGAGCAGCAGATAGGCGCCCTCGCGGCGGTCCATCCGGATCGCCGCCTCGGCCTCGCGGCGGGCGGTCGAATAATCCTGCGCGTCGAGCGCGGCGCGCGCCACCGTCATCGAGGACTCGGCGTGGTTCTTCTTCATTTCCTGCAGCTTCTTCGCCCGGTTGAGGCGGTCGAGCACGGCGTCGCCCGGCCTGGCATGGGTATAGAGCTCGGCAACCTCCGGATGCGGCTCCGCCTTCCACGCCGCCTCAAGGATCTTCGAGCCCTTGCGCACGTCGTTCTGCTTGAACAATGCGGCCGCGGCGGCAACGGCGGCGGGCGCGAAGTCGGGCCTGAGCTTGTTGGCCTCGATTGCCGCCGTCCTGGCGGCGGCGGGATCGATATCGGCAAGCGCCTGCGCCTTGGCGGTCAGCAGCACGGCGCGGCGACGGTTGGCGGCATCGCGTTCGATCTGCCGTGTCGATTTCTGCGCGTCGACCAGTTTCAGGGCGCCGTCCCAGTCGCTGCGCGCGGTCAGCTCTTCCAGCGTCGATTCCGCTGCCCAGGCCAGCTGCGGCGCCATCACCGCGGCGCGGCCGGCATAATGCCTGGCAGCGTTGCGGTCGCCGAGCCGTTCGGCTTCCAGATAAAGCCCGCGCAAGCCCAGCAGCCGCATCTCGGGATCGTCGAGCATGCTCTCGAACTTCTGTCGCGCGCCTTCATGATCGCCTTCGAGCAGCGACGCCTGTGCTTCCAGCAGGTGGATTAGCGGCTCCTGGTCGGAACGGATCAGCTTGGCGGCTTCCTTGGTCTTCTTGCGGGCCAGCGCGCCATCGCCGGCGCCGGCGGCAATCATGCCGGTCGACAGCGCCTGATAGCCACGGTCGCGGCGGCGGACACGGAAATAGCGCGAGATGGTGTAGGGGCTGTTCCACAGCGACTTGAGCAGCCACCACAGGATCATCACCGCGGCGACCACGGCAACGACGGCCACCGCCGCCACCATTAGGCTGACCTGGTATTGATAGCCGTTGAAAGTGACGACCATGTCGCCCGGCCGGTCGGCCAGCCAGGCAAAGCCCAGCCCGAGCGCGAAAACGACGATGAGGAAGGCGAGCAGGCGGATCATTGTGTTGCCCTCATGCCTTCATCGCGCCCGAGATCAGCGCATCGACCTGGGTTTCGACCTCGATGCGTGCTTTCAGCTTGCCGGCAAAGTCCGCGCCAGCGGCCTTGGCGGCCTCGGGCAGCGTTTCATACTCGCTGAGTGCCTTGGCGTAGTCGCCCTGGTTGACCGCCGCCTCCATGCGCGCGACGGTTTCCGGTGCGCCGGCGCCTTCGACGGCACCGATCGGCCTGACCTTGACCAGCGATTCGGCGCTCGACATCAGATTCTGCAGGAAGCCGGCATTCTCATCGACGGGCGTCGCGGCAGTGACCATGGCATTGGCGGCGGCATCAGCCTGCGATGCGATCTCGGCGCGGGTCGGAACGCCCTTTTCAGCATAGGGGCGCAGTACCGCAAGCTGCGGCGCATCGGGCGAAATCGCAGCGAGGGTTTCGAGTTCGGCCGAAAACGGCCCGCCACGCTCAAGCGCCGCCTTCAAGGCCGACGCCGCGATGGCAAGCGCGATCTTCGGCTGTCCCGCCGCCGCCTCGACCTTGCCGGACAGCTGCGACACAGACTGCTCCAGCGCCGTCAGCCGGCCCTCCTGCGCCGTCGTAGCCTCGCCGGCCGACTTCACCAGCGCGTCGAGGCCTGCCAGTTTCTCGTTGAGCGGACCGAGATCGACCGGCGCCGAGCTGCCGGCCTTGCCGAGGGCGGCGACCGCCGTCTCGATCTGCGCGACCTTGTCGCCGAGTGCGGCGACCCCGGCTGCGTCGCCTGCTCCACCTTTCTCGACAGCCGATTTCAGCGCCGCCACATCGGCCTTGACCTGTTCCAGGCCGGAGGACAGGCCGACCATCTTGGCCGCTCCATCGCCGTTGCCGCCGGCGTCCTTCAAACCGGCGATTTCGGTCTTCAACGAGGCGATGTCGCCGTTGACGCTATCGAGCGAGATGCCGGCACCGGAACCCGGCGCGCCGAGCAGGCCGGCAAATTGCAGCCCGCCGGCGCCGACCAGCGCGATGACACCGCCGATGATGCCGGCGGCGATGCCGTTGAGGCCGCCGCGCTTTTCAGGGGGTGGCGCCATTTTCTCGTCCCGTGTCTCGGGTTTTGCCTTGCTGCCGTCGGTCTGCGCTGCCGACGCGTCCTCGAAACTGTAGTCGAAGGTTTTGGCACGGTTGGGCGGCGCATCCGAGCCGGGATAAGGGAGCTCAGGCTCGGTGGCTTTGGCTCCGGCATCAGCCGGCGCTTGCGCCTCCGCTGCCCCTGCTGCGGCGTCGGCATGCTCCCAGGGCTCAAGATCGGTCTGGTCGGCATGAACCGGCTCTTCGGGAACCTCGGGCTGCGAAGCGTTCGCTGCTTCCTCGGCCTTCGCCTCGTCTGTCTGAGCCTCCTGCCTGGCGGCGTCCTCGTCGGCGATGCGTGAGACGGCGCCCGGCTCGAGATCGATGGTCACCGGCTCGCGGCGGCTTTTCGAGTGTCGCATCTTCGGCGTCTTGACCATGCCTGGGCTCCGCACAATTCGCTTCGTCTCAACGCCTGGCGGCGCATGATGGTTCAGAAAGGGTCTAGCACATCACCAAGCGGTGAAAAGGGGCGGTGTGATGACGCGGCTCAGCGCGGCGCCTGCAAAAGCGCCAGCAGTGCGTCCTCGTCACGCTGTGCCGCGATGCGGATCCTTTCACTGGCGACATCGTCGAAGGCTGCGGCGATGCGAGTGGAAAGCGCAAAAACCCATGTTTTTTCGAAGAGACCGCGCAGAGCGGGCCGTCTTGCCAAGGTCTGCATCGCCGCCGCCGCCTTGGCTGAATAGAGCAATACCGCGTCGGCAGGTTGCCCGGACAGGCGTTCGAGGATGACTTCGTCCGGATAGCCCACTGTCAGCGTGTCATAGGTCTCGACGGCGTGGACCCGAACGCCCGCCGTCCCGAGCCTCTGTTCGAACGCCGGAAAACGCACGCGCCCGCAGAGGTAGACAATCGTCTTTCCAGAAAAATCGGCGGCGAGCCTGTCGGCCAGCGCCTCCGCATCGCCCGGGCCTTCACTGACCGACAAAAACCCCGCTCGACGCGCCGCTTGCGCCGTCCTTTTGCCGACCGCATGGCAAGGCAAGGCGGCGAGCGTCGCGATGATTTCTTCCGGCGCATGGCGCACGGCATTGGCGCTGGTGACGGCCACCGCGACGGCATTGTCCGGGATCAGTCCGGCGGCGACAGGCAACGCCTTTGTTTCGGTCAGGGGCAAAAGAACCGGCTGAAAGCCCGTCTCCTCAAGCCGACGCGCAGTGCGCGAAGCACCCGGTTCCGGCCTGGTGACCAGGACGCGAAGCATTTCAGAGCCAGCCGTCGAAGAACTTTTCGCCGGCCTTGGCACGCACGCTCCGGGCTGCTTCACCGCCGATGCTGGCGGCGTCTTGCGCCGGTCCCTGCAGCTCGACCGTGTACGATTGCGTCCCGTCGGGCGAGATGATCAGCCCGGCAAAAGACAGTTTTTCGGCCTCGATCGCTGCATAGCCGGCGATCGGCGTGCGGCAGGAGCCATCCAGCGCCGCCAGGAAGGCACGCTCGCAGGCCAGCGCCTGGCCGGTCGGCACATCATGGACGGCTGCCAGCATCTTTTCGACATCGCGGTCGCCGATACGGGTTTCGATGCCGATCGCGCCTTGCCCCGGCGCCGGCGGGAAGACATCGAGCGGTATCAGATCGGTGACGACATGCTCGAGCCCAAGCCGCTTCAGCCCGGCATAGGCCAGGATCGTGCCGGCGGCGACGCCTTCTTCAAGCTTGCGCAGCCGCGTCTGCACATTGCCGCGGAACATCACCACGTCGAGATCCGGCCGCATCCGGCGGATCAGCGCTTGCCGCCGCAGCGACGACGACCCGACTTTCGCCCCGCGCGGCAGTTCGGCGATCGTCTTCGCCGCCTTGCCGACAAAGGCGTCGCGTGCGTCCTCGCGCGGCAGGAAGGCCGAGAGTTCGAGACCGTCGGGCAGTTGCGTCGGCATGTCCTTCGACGAATGCACGGCGATATCGATCCGGCCCGCCAGCAGCGCCTCCTCGATCTCCTTGGTGAACAGGCCCTTGCCGCCGGCTTCCGACAGCGGCCGGTCCTGGATGCGGTCGCCGCTGGTCGAGATGACGACCACCTCGAACGCCTCCGCCGGCATGCCATGCGCGGCCATCAGCCGCGCCTGTGCTTCATGCGCCTGTGCCAGCGCCAGCGGGCTGCCGCGTGTTCCGATTCTCAAGATTGTTTGCATGGCGCGCAGTCCGTGATAACCCCCCGGCAAGCGAGGCTTTTCCGGGGTTCTCCTAACGGGGAAAGCCCCATGATACAATCTTTAGGGACAGCGACGAATTGATCCGCGTGCTGGGCATAGAGACGAGTTGTGACGAGACCGCCGCCAGCGTGGTGGCCATCGACGGCGACGCCGCGCCAAAAATCCTGTCCAACATCGTGCTCAGCCAGATCGAGGAGCATGCCGCGTTCGGCGGCGTCGTGCCGGAAATCGCCGCGCGTGCCCATGTCGAGGCGCTGGACGGCATCATCGAGGCGGCGCTTGCCGATTCGGGCACGGCGCTCGCCGATATCGACGCGATTGCCGCCACAGCCGGTCCCGGCCTGGTCGGCGGGCTGATCGTCGGGCTGATGACCGCCAAGGCAATCGCCGCGGCGGCGAACAAGCCGCTGATCGCCATCAACCACCTCGAAGGCCATGCGCTGACCGCAAGGCTGACCGACGGGCTCGACTTTCCCTATCTCTTGCTGCTGGTCTCCGGCGGCCATACGCAAATCGTCGCCGTGCGCGGCGTCGGCGACTACCAGCGCTGGGCAACGACCATCGACGACGCGCTGGGCGAAGCCTTCGACAAGACGGCCAAGATGCTCGGCCTGGCCTATCCCGGCGGACCGAATGTCGAGAAGGCGGCACAGGCCGGCAATGCCTCGCGCTTTGCCTTTCCGCGCCCGATGAAGGGCTCGGCCCAGCCCGACTTCTCCTTCTCCGGCCTCAAGACCGCCGTGCGCCAGGCGGCGAGCGCCATTGCGCCGCTGAGCGACCAGGATGTCGCCGACATCTGCGCTTCGTTCCAGGCGGCGGTCGCCGATGCGCTGGCCGACCGCGTTTCCCGCGCGCTGAAGCGCTTTCGCGAGACATTTCCCGGCACGAAAAACCCGGCCCTCGTCGTTGCCGGTGGTGTCGCCGCCAACCGCACGATCAAGATCATGCTGGAGCGGCTCTGTGCCGAGACCGGCTTCACCTTCATTGCGCCACCGCTGAAGCTTTGCACCGACAATGCGGCGATGATCGCCTGGGCCGGCATCGAGCGGCTGCGCGCCGGCATGGCGCAGGAAAACGGCTTCGATTTCGTGCCGCGCTCGCGCTGGCCGCTGGACAGCATCTCGGCGCCGATGGTCGGCTCCGGCCGGCGCGGAGCCAAGGCATGAACGAGCGCGCAATGAGCGGCAACGACACCGCGCCAAGCGGCTGGCGCGTTGCCGTGCTCGGCGGCGGGGCCTGGGGCACTGCCTTGGCCTTGGCCATGCTGCGCGCCGGGCATTTCGTCCGCCTTTACGCGCGCGACCCGGAGACCGTCGCCGCGATCGACCGTGGCGAAAATCCGCGCTATCTGCCGGGCATTACGCTCCAGCCCGGCATCGTGGCGACCAGCAACGTCCAAGCCGCGCTCGACGGTGCCGACTGCGTGCTGGCGGTGACGCCGGCCCAGTCGCTGCGGACTACGCTGGCGGCAGCGAAGGACCATATGCCGGCCGGTGTCCCGCTGGTTATGTGTGCCAAGGGCATCGAAAGCGAGACCGGCGCCTTGCTGTCGGCGATCGTCGAAGAAATCCTGCCGCTAAATCCGGTTGCCGCTCTGTCGGGTCCGAGCTTCGCCACCGACGTCGCCCGCGGCCTGCCGACGGCCGTTGTGGTCGCTGCCCGCGACGAGGCATTGGCCGCCGATCTCGCCGCCCGCTTTTCCGCCGAAAACCTACGCTGCTATTCGAACGACGACCTGATCGGCGTCGAGATCGGCGGCGCCTTGAAGAACGTCTTCGCCATTGCCGCAGGTGCTGTCGCTGGCGCGGGTCTCGGCGCCAGCGCCCAGGCCGCAATGGTGACGCGCGGCTTTGTCGAACTGCGCCGCATCGGCGCTGCCTTCGGCGCCAGGCCCGAGACGCTGATGGGGCTTTCCGGCCTTGGCGACCTGCTGCTGACCTGCTCGTCCACCCAGTCGCGCAATTTCGCCTATGGTTTGGCGCTCGGGCAAGGCAAGCCGCTTGCCGGATTGCCGCTGGCCGAAGGCGTGCCGACGGCGGCGATCGCTGCCCGCATCGCCACCGAGCGCAACATCGACGCGCCGATCATTGCCGCCGTCGCCGCCATACTGGACGGTGCCATCACCGTCCGGCAGGCTGTGACGGCCTTGATGACCCGGCCGCTGAAGACCGAAACCAACGATTGATCCCCAACCTTGAACCCGAGACCAGGAGAGAGAACCATGCTGTTTGCTGTAATTTGCAAGGACAAGCCCGGAAGCCTGCAGGTGCGCCTCGACACGCGGCCCGAGCATATTGCCTTTCTCGAAGGGTTGAACGGCGACAAGAAGCTGGCCTTCGCTGGTCCGTTCCTTGATGCCGAGGGCAAGCCCAATGGCAGCCTCGTGGTCGTCGAAGCGCCCGACCTGGCAGGTGCGCAGGCTCTGTCGGCGGCCGACCCCTACGCCAAGGCCGGGCTGTTCGAAAGCGTCGAAATCCGCCCGTGGAACTGGACGTTCAACAAGCCGGCGGCTAGTTAATCCCGGTCGCCGCGCGACTCCTAGGAGGAGAAAGACATGAACTACTGGCTGTTCAAATCCGAGCCATTCAAGTTCTCCTTCGAGATGCTGAAGGCCAAGGGCAAGGCCGGTACGCAATGGGACGGCGTGCGCAACTACGCCGCGCGCAACAACATGAAGGCCATGCGGATCGGCGATCTCGGCTTCTTCTACCATTCCAACGAAGGGCTGAACGTCGTCGGCATCGCTGAAGTCTGCGCGCTTGCCCATCCCGACACCACCTCGGACGATCCGCGCTGGGAATGCGTCGACATCCGCGCCGTAAGGGATGTGCCGAACCCGCCGACGCTGGAACAGGTCAAGGCCAATCCGAAGCTTGCCGACATGGCGCTGGTGCGGCTCGGCCGGCTTTCCGTGCAGCCGGTGACGCCGGCCGAATGGAAGGAAGTCTGCCGCATGGGCGGCTTGACGCCGGCTCCGTGACGGCGCTGACGCCCAACAGCGCGAGGCAATTCATTCTCGACAACACGGCGCTGATGGCGCCGCCGCACGTGCCGGAGATCCTGCTTCATCTTGCCGACGAAGCGCATGATTTGTGGCAGCGGACCGAGGATGAGCTGGTCGAGATCGGCCTGCCACCGCCTTTCTGGGCCTTTGCCTGGGCCGGCGGCCAGGGCCTTGCCCGCTATGTCCTGGACAATCCCGGCACGGTGCGGGGCAAGCGCGTGCTCGACTTCGCTTCCGGCTCCGGCCTCGTCGCCATCGCTGCCGCCAAGGCAGGTGCCGCCAAGGTGATCGCAACCGACATCGATCCGTTCTGTGCCACCGCGATCCGGCTCAACAGCGAGATCAACGGTGTCGGGACCGAATTCCTCGGCACGGATTGCATCGGCACCGATGCAGGTTGGGACGTGGTCCTGGCCGGTGATGTTTTCTACGACAAATCTTTCGCGGACCGGCTGATGCCATGGTTCGCAACGCTGAAGGCCCGCGGCGCCGAGATCCTCGTCGGCGATCCCGGACGGTCGTATCTGCCGAAGGCAGGGCTGGAGCCGCTTGCGGTCTATGAGGTGGCCGTCACGCGGGCACTGGAGGATGCGCTCGTCAAGCATACTACTGTCTGGCGGTTTGCTTGACGCCAACGCCGAACAGGCGTTCCATCAAGTTCGCATCTGGAGGGGGAAGCTCATGGATTTTTCAGCAGTGAACTGGCTGGCGGTGATCGCCGCCGCAATTCTGGCATGGCTGTTCGGCGCCGCTTGGTACATGGGCCTGAGCAAGCCGTGGCTGAAAGCCGCCAAGCTCGATCCGGCGACGATGAAGAAATCGCCGCTGCCCTTCGTCATCAGCTTCATCGCCGAACTGGTCATGGCGTACATATTGGCGCTGGTCGTCGGCGCGATGACCGGCGGCGAGCCGACATGGATTGCCGGCCTGGTCTTCGGCTTCGTGCTCTGGCTGGGTTTCGTCGCCACGACGCTCTCGGTCAACCATCGCTACGAGAATTTCGGCTGGGACCTGACCCTCATCGACGGCGGCCACTGGCTCGGCGTGCTGCTGATCATCGGCGCCGTGATCGGCTGGTTCGGCGCGGCGGCAACCTGATCAAGAAGGGAGTAGGGCAGTAAGGCAGTAGGGGAATAGGGGCAAACGGCACCGACTGCAATCCCTACTGCCCTACTGCCCTACTGCCCTACTGCCCTACTGCCCTTTGTCCGTGGTCCGCGTCTTGGCGACTTCCTCGAGCATCCATTCGCGAAAGGCGACGATGCGCGGATCGTCGCCGGTATTTTCGGGATAGACCAGGAAGTAGGCGAACTCGGGCGCCACCCGCAGGCCGAGTTCGAAAGGCTGCACCAGCCTGCCCAGGGAAAGGTCGTTCGCCACCATGGCGAAATCGGCGAGCGCAACGGCATTGCCGTCGAGCGCTGCCTGGACGGCATCCGTGGAGTTTCCGAAGACGACGGTCCGGCTGTCGTCGAAATCATTGATGCCTGCCGCCGCCATCCACATCCGCCAGTTGGGCCATGTCACGCCTTGCCGCGACCATTCGATATGCGCAAGCGTGTGATTGAAGAGGTCGCGCGGCTCACGCAGCGGCGGACCGGACGTCAAAAGGCTCGGGCTGCACACCGGAATGAGGATGTTGTCGAACAGCCGGTGGGTGCGAAGACCCGGATATTTCCCGGCGCCAAAACGGATGCCGACATCGATGTCATCGAGTTCGAAATCCCGCACTTCATAGGCAATGTCGAATCGCAATTCGATATCTGGGTGATGCTTGCGAAAATCGTCGACGCGTCGCATCAGCCATTTTGACGCGAACTGCGCGTCGAGCGTTACCTTCAAAAGGGCGGTGCCGCGCGCCAGCTTCTGCGCCCGCGAAACGGCCCGGCCAAGCAGGTCGAGCGCGTCGGCCGAGGCGTCGAACAGCACCGTCCCCGCCTCGGTGAGCCGGATGGTGCGGCTGGTGCGTGTGAACAGCACCAGCCCGAGTTGATCCTCGATTTCCTTGATCTGATGGCTGACGGCGGCCGGTGTCAGGCCGAGCTCGTCGGCGGCGCGGGTGAAATTGAGGTGCCGGGCCGCTGCTTCCAGCGTCCTCAAGGCACGAGTCCCGGGCAGAAGACGAGCCATCCTATCCTCAAATAAAACTTGATGATCCAGAGAAAACTACTCGTTTCTCGCAGGGATTTCAATCTGGCATGATCCCATCATCGACACATCATCAAGCCGGATTTGATATCCGGAGACAACGGATCATAACCATGTCCATCATCGTTTTGAATTCATCGACACCCCGCCCGGCCTGGCTGGCCGAAACCCTCGACTGGCTGCGCCACGCCCGGGTCGCGATACGCCTCGCCCGCCGCGACATTGCCTACCAGGACGTCGAGGATCTCTCCGATCGCCAACTGCGCGATATCGGCGGCGAGCGCCGTGACGTCGCTCGCGCAATGGACAGAGAACTTGGCCGGCTGGGCCTGCTCGACATCGGTTGGCAGAAACCTGGTCGTAGGGGAATAGGGGAATAGGGGAATAGGAAAAATTAAGGCTGCGCCGGGACTGTCCCTACTCCCCTACTCCCCTACTCCCCTACTCCCCTACTCCCCTATTCCCCTATTCCCCTATTCCCCTACTCCCCTACTCCCCTACTCCCCTACTCCCCTACTATCTTACCACCCTCACCACCGTCCGATCCGACAGCAGTGGCAGCAGTCGCGCCATCGTACGAGCCGTGACAGCCACACAGCCTTGCGTCGGCGTGAAGCCGGGGCGCGCCAGATGGAAGAAGATGGCGCTGCCGCGCCCGCGCCGGCGCGGCGACAGGTTCCAGTCGAGCACAAGACAGGCGTCGTAGAGCCGGTCGTCGCGCCGCATGCGTTCGTGGCTGGCGCCATAGGGTATCTTGACGGGCCTGTTGTAGTTGCGGTCGTCAGGCACTTCGCACCAGCCCAGATCGGGCCCGATCGGCGTCATCGCCAGACGGGTCCTGCGGCCGCTGGAGAACTGATCTCCCCGGAAATACCCCGACAGTATCCGCATCGCGGCCAGCGGCGTGGCGCCATCGCCTTCGCGCTTGCCGGCCGAGATGCCACCGCGCCCCAACGCACAGGCAAACACCGTTTTCCCGGCCTGCAGCAGGCCCTGGCTTGAATGCCCAGGCCTGGCCCGCACGGTCAGCACACGCAGCCCTTTTCGCAAAATTGCGCCGGCTGCATTGCGATCGTGTTTTTTCTTGTATGATCGTGCCACGGAACAAATCACTGTGAACGGCTGTTGCGCCGGTCAGCTTCCGCATAAACAGGCAGCGGTCAACTGAATTTTCTTTTCAAAACAACGGATTGATCCATGACTTCACGCACCATACTGATCGTCGACGATGATGATGACCTGCGCGGCACACTGGTCGAGCAATTGTCCCTTTATGAGGAATTCGACGTGCTGCAGGAATCGACTGCGGCAAAAGGTGTCGCCGCAGCGCGCGGCGGCCTCATTGATCTGCTCATCATGGACGTCGGGCTGCCCGACATGGATGGCCGCGAAGCGGTGAAGATCCTGCGCAAGGGCGGTTACAAGGCGCCCATCATCATGCTGACCGGTCACGACACCGATTCGGATACGATTCTTGGTCTCGAGGCCGGCGCCAACGACTATGTGACGAAGCCGTTCCGCTTTGCCGTGCTGCTGGCGCGCATTCGGGCGCAGCTGCGCCAGCATGAGCAGAGCGAGGACGCCACCTTCTCGGTCGGGCCCTATACTTTCAAGCCCAGCCAGAAACTGCTGCTTGACCCGCGCGGCGGCAAGGTGCGGCTGACGGAGAAGGAAGCCTCGATTATCAAATATCTTTATCGCGCCGACCAGAAGGTGGTGACGCGCGACGTGCTGCTCGAGGAGGTGTGGGGCTACAATTCCGGTGTCACCACGCACACGCTGGAAACCCATGTCTACCGGCTGCGCCAGAAGATCGAGCGCGATCCTTCCAATGCGGAAATTCTTGTGACAGAAAGCGGCGGCTACAAGCTGGTTCCTTAAACATTTCATTATCCAATGAGCGGTCGGGCGGGGCCGCTTTCGGGTACGATCCAGTTGGAGGGTGGTTTGGATCGAACTCGCAGAGGAGGAGTCGGACTGTCGGTTCGGGGACATAGCTAGATGGCGCTGGATGACGACATCCGCGTCCTGTCCGCCGTGAGGCTCTTCGAGGGCTTCACGCAGGAACAATTGCGCCTGCTCGCCTTTGGCGCCGAGAACACCAGGCTGATTGCCAACCACAAGCTTTATCGCGAGGACGATGAGGCCGATTCCGCCTATATCGTCGTCAGTGGGCGCATCGTGCTCTACCGGGAGCAGGGTGGTGAACGCATCCCAATTGGCACGGCAGGCCCCGGCACAATCCTGAGCGAACTGGCGTTGATCGCCGACACCAACCGGTTGACCAGCGCCTCGGCCGAGATCGATTCCGAAGTGATGCGGCTCAGCCGCAAGATGTTCCGCCGCATCCTGGAGGAATATCCCGAGATCGCGGTCAAGCTCCACCAGCGCATCTCGGAGGAATTTCAGGCGATGATCCGCCGCATCGAGGAACTGGCGCCGCGCTTCTCTGGCTGAAGGCTGCCCGCCTGCGAAGCTGTTGTGTCGCGGCCAAAGGCGGAAGCGCGGCAGCGCTTTTCAACGACATTGGCCGCGATGACCTGATCGTGGCGCACTGCGGCCGGAGCGGGAATCGCCAAGGTTCGTTCATCCGGACGCCCGGATCCAGGGGCAAGGGTCCGTTGACAGGCATGAGGTGAAATCCTAAAGCACCTCGAAGGCGGCCGGCACAGCAGGCGCCATCACCACCAGGCTCCTGGGGGGAGCGAGCCATGCCATCAGGGCGGTACGAGACGATTATCTTGTATTCCCGCAATGACGCGTTCGGCGACGGATTAATCCGGATTCCGGCTTTGCGCGCCGCCAGAACGGCATTCCCCGATAGTTTCATCGTCTACGGAACCACCCGGTCGTCGTCCCTTGAACATAGCCTCAATCGCCATGCCGGCCATTTGGTCGATGCGATCAATGTGCGGACGCCCCTGGCGCGCCTGATCGCCGGTCACCGCAACGGCAAGGGGCGATTGGCCGTGGTCGATTTCCGCATCTCGGCGCGTTGGCTGCTTCAAGCCTCGGCATCACTGCTCGGCCGCGGCATCGCCTATGAGGCAAACTTTCCGGCTTTCGCCCTTTCCTGGCGCCTGGGCCAAAGGCCTGAAGCACGACCCGGGCACAATGCCTGGCGCTACCACCGCCTCATCGAACGCCTTGCCGGCAAGCGGCTGCCTTTCGATCATCGGCTGGAGCCTGGCCCGGCCGCGCGAGCGGCGGCCAGGGGCCTTGCGGACGGCAAGCATGCTCCGTTGATCATTATCGCGGCGCACGGCAGCGCCAGCAAGCGCATGTCGGCGGATCAGGTTGCCGCGATCGCCGACAGCCTGATCGCCGACGGGGCGGACCTTCTCTATGTGAAAACTCCCGGCGATGGTCCCGATATGGCTGAACTGGCTCAGCGCGTACCGAAGCTGCGGCTTGTCGATTCCGCCGCGATCGAGGGTGTCGATATCGGTGACATCTTGCTGGCGCTCGGCGAGTTTGCCGATCTTTACATCGGCGCCGAAGGCGGTACCGCACATCTCATGGCAACCGTGATGACGCCGATGGTTATCCTCAGTGGCGGCGCCAACATGGCCCGTTGGAGGCCGCTTTCGAACTGCGTGGACGTGATCGAATCCCGTCTTGCAAGCCCGACCGGCCTGGTCGCCGATGTGCCTGCGTCGACAATCGTCGAAGCGGCGCAACGGATGCTGGCGACGCGCCGCCGCGACCATCCCCATCTGCCGGATCTCGCAGGCCTGTCAGTCCAGCAATTTCGCGATAACGACATGCATGAAGACTTGAAGCGCGCGGTTTGAACTTGAATTCATTTGGCGCGCTTCGAAGCGCGTTGAGATTCAGGTCGGCCATTTGCAGGCCAGCCTCACCTGAACATCGACGCCATGGTATAATGGGTTCGGTGGGGCGAAGCGCTGCAATCATGGTGACCACCGGCACAATGCAGGCGAAGTTCTCGGCGGCAAATCTGGCGGCTGTCGTACTTTGGTTCCAGTGGAGTTCCTCTCAGTCCTCAATGAGAATAGCAATGCCAGAGAACAACGCGCTGAACACAAAGCATGGCGGCGAATGGATAATAGCCTGGCGCTTGGTCGTACTGGCGGCGACGGCGATTAATGTTGCGATGCTCTTAGCCGCGCTGTTCATCGCGCAAATTCGTGGCCTGGACGCTTGGATCTTTTATCGAGATCCATCTGCAGCCGCCGAAGTCGGCTTCTATACGGGGTGGATTTCGTCCCTGGGTGCTTCGCTATGGATCGGCACCGGCGCTGCCACCCTGTTTGCTGGCCTGCTCACGCATCGATGGGATTGCACGTTTCTCGGCGGTCTTACCCTGTTCTTGGGCCTCGATGACCTGTTGTTGATCCATGAGGACGTGCTGCCCATTGTAGGGATACCGGAGATCGTTCCGATGATTGTCTACGCCGCCGCCGGGTTGTTCTGGTTCTTTCGGCTGCGACGAAAGACATTCGACGGCACGATCGTCTTTGTGGCCGCAGGCTTCCTGCTCGCGATGTCAGCATCGATTGACCAGCTCGGAGAGCTGTTTCCTACCCCTGGTTCTGCGGCCGCCATCGCCGAAGACGTCGTCAAAGAGCTTGGCATCTTCCTTTGGGCGGCAGGTGCCGTTGGGTACGCGGCGATGGTGACACGATTGGGCCGTCCGTGGGTGGATCCAGCCGACTCCACCTCTACCGACTGACTGCCGCAGGCCCCGCATCTTCAAGCAGGCTAGTCCAGATCGAACCGCGCGATCACAGGCACATGGTCCGACGGGCGCTCCCAGCCGCGCGCCGGACGCAGGATTTCGTAGCCGGAAAAGCTGGGCACCAGGTTCGGCGACGACCAGACGTGGTCGAGACGGCGGCCGCGGTTGGACAGCTCCCAATCCTGCGCGCGATAGCTCCACCAGGTGTAGAGCTTCTGCTCATGCGGCACGTTGAGCCGCATCAGGTCGACCCAGTCGCCGGCGCGCCGCATCGCCTCGAAATTTTCTGTCTCGACCGGCGTGTGGCTGACCACGTTGAGCAATTGCTTGTGCGACCAGACGTCATGCTCGAGCGGGGCGATGTTGAGGTCGCCGACCAGCACCGAGCCGGACACCTCGTCATGTTCTGCCCGGATGGCATTCATCTCGGCAACGAAGTCGAGCTTGTGCTTGAACTTCCTGTTGATGACGGGATCCGGTTCGTCGCCGCCCGCCGGAACGTAGAAATTGTGGAGCAGGATCGCCTTGCCGCCGGCCCGCACCGTGACCGAGAGGTGCCGGCTGTCCTCGATTTCGCAAAAGCGTCGCTTTTCGACCACCTCGATCGGCCGCCGCGCCACCGTCGCGACGCCGTGGTAGCCCTTCTGGCCATGGAAGGCGATGTGCTCGTAGCCGAGCTTGCGGAAAGCCTTTTCGGGAAACAGTTCGTCGGGAACCTTGGTTTCCTGCAGGCACAGCACGTCGGGCGCATGCTCGACGAGCAGGCGCTCGACGATCGGCATGCGCAGGCGAACGGAGTTGATGTTCCAGGTGGCGATGGAGAAGGGCATTGGCAATCCAGGACAGCGTGCAGCCGGCCAGAACCGATGGGGTCCCGGCGGGGAAGACGCCTTTTGACGGAGTCAGCCCGGGAAATTGCCAGCCGCGGGCCGCAAAGACAAGCCGGGCCACGCCCGACGAGGCGCGGCCCGGTGCTTTCCACAGCTATTGAGCGTTTGAAGCCAGAGCAATTCCAGGAACAAGGAGTTGGAGCGGGTCGTCGTTCCCGTGAAACGGTGAACTGCTCTAGCGCGCCTTGTTGGTGTTGAGCTCGCGGTTCGCCGTGTAGTCGATGGCGAAAGTATCCGGCGCGAAGCTGACACCTTCCTTGGTGTTGAAGATCATCACCGTCGTATCCTTGCCCTGCGCGTCGGTGATCGTCCACTGCCGCAAATCGAAGGTTTTCGGATCGAACATCATGGTGATCCTCGAATTGCCGAACACCGATTTGTCGGCGAGCTGGATGGTGGTGAGGTCATCCTCCTGCTTGACGCTTTTGACGCGATCGCCGGAGAGGTCGATCCTGGTGTCGAGCAGCAGCTTCAGGGGCGTCTTCGACAGCGGATAGAGATCGGACGTGTTGAGCCTCTTGTTCAGGATGACCACCGATTTGCCGTCTGAAATCACCCGGAAATTCGAAGAGCCGTCATAGTTGAAGCGGATCTTGCCCGGCCGTTCAAGGAAGAACTTGCCGCCGGTCTGCTCGCCCTTGGGGCCGAACTGCACGAATTCGCCGCTCATCGATTTGACCGAGGAAAAGTGGTCGGCGATCTTCTGTGCCGCGGCCGGCACGGCCGCCTGCGCCGAGGCCAGCACCTGGAAGCCGGGTACCGCGTTGAAGGCTGCCGCCCCCGCAAACGCCAGGCCGAGGCCCAGCAACTGACGCCGGGAGGGAGCAAATGTGCTGAGCGCTGAAAGATCGTTTTTCATGTCGGTCACTCTCATCTGATTCCTGAGTTGTTCTGTGCTTGGACCCCCAGTTAGGCTGAAATTTGGCGGGTCAGGCGTCCCTTGGTCGCTTCAACGCCTTGAAAGGTTCAAGGTTGCCGGACCGGGATGTCACAAGGGTCAGGCTTTCTGGTCAGAACTTGTCCTCTTCGGTCGGCACCAGGATCTCGCGCTTGCCGGCATGGTTGGCCGGGCCGACGATACCTTCCTTCTCCATCTTCTCGATGATCGAGGCGGCGCGGTTGTAGCCGATGCCCAGCCGGCGCTGGATATAGCTGGTCGAGGCCTTGCCATCGCGCAGCACCACGGAGACCGCCTGATCGTAGGGATCGTCGGAATCCTCGAAATTGCTGTTGCCGCCACCGGACCCACCCTTGCCCGACGGCTCGTCGTCGTCCTCGCCGTCATCCTCGGTGATGGCGTCGAGGTATTCCGGCACGCCCTGCAGCTTCAGGTGCGCGACGATCTTCTCGACCTCTTCATCGGCGACGAACGGGCCGTGCACGCGCTGGATACGACCGCCGCCGGCCATGTAGAGCATGTCGCCCATGCCGAGCAGCTGCTCGGCGCCCTGCTCGCCCAGAATGGTGCGGCTGTCGATCTTGGACGTCACCTGGAAGGAGATGCGGGTCGGGAAATTGGCCTTGATGGTGCCTGTGATGACGTCCACCGACGGCCGCTGCGTCGCCATGATGACATGGATGCCGGCGGCGCGCGCCATCTGCGCCAAGCGCTGCACGGCGCCTTCGATGTCCTTGCCGGCGACCATCATCAGGTCGGCCATCTCGTCGATGATGACGACGATATAGGGCATCGGCTCGAGATCGAGGTTCTCGGTCTCGTAGATCGCCTCGCCGGTCTGGCGGTCGAAGCCGGTCTGCACGGTGCGTGAGATCTTCTCGCCCTTCTTGTCCGCCTGGCTGACGCGGGCGTTGAAGCCGTCGATGTTGCGCACGCCGACCTTGGACATCTTGCGGTAGCGGTCCTCCATCTCTCGCACGGTCCATTTCAGCGCCACCACCGCCTTCTTCGGATCGGTGACGACGGGCGTGAGCAGATGCGGGATGCCGTCATAGACAGAGAGTTCCAGCATTTTCGGATCGATCATGATCAGCCGGCAATCCTGCGGCGTCAGCCGGTAGAGCAGCGACAGGATCATGGTGTTGATGGCGACCGACTTGCCCGAGCCGGTGGTGCCGGCGACAAGCACGTGCGGCATCTTGGCGATGTCGACGATGACCGCCTCGCCATTGATGGTCTTGCCCAGCGCCAGCGCCAGCTTGGCCTTCGTCGTCTCGAAATCGCGGCTGGCCAGAATCTCTCTGAGATAGACGGTTTCGCGCTTGGCGTTCGGCAGTTCGATGCCGATGGCGTTGCGGCCTGGCACCACGGCGACGCGGCAGGCAATGGCGCTCATCGAGCGGGCGATGTCGTCGGACAGGCCGATGACGCGTGACGATTTGATGCCGGGCGCCGGTTCGAGCTCATAGAGGGTGACCACCGGGCCCGGACGGACGGCGATGATCTCGCCCTTGACGCCGAAATCCTCCAGCACGCCTTCGAGCAGGCGGGCGTTCTGTTCCAGCGCGTCCTTGGACAGGCTGGCGTCGCGCACCACGTTCTTCGGTTCGGAGAGGAAGTGCAGCGACGGCATTTCGAACTTTTCCGAGCCGATCAGCGATGTCTGCGCCTCGCGCTGCACACGGGCGCCGGGCACGGGGCGCGCCGCCGGCGCCTCGACGCGGGTGGCTGCGTCGGAGCGGAACGGCTGTACCTTGGCGGTCGACGCGCCGCGGCGTTGCACGACAGGTTCATCGTCGAAATCGGCATCCTCGCCCGCATTGTCGAAGCGGTCCTCGAAGATATCGGCATCGTCGGGATCGAGCGAGACGCTGCGGTCATTGACCATGGCGGCGAAGAATTCGGGCTCGACGCGGGCGCGGCCATCCTGGCTCATCCGCTGCTCGGCAAACTCGGCCGATTCGACCCGTTCTGCGGCGCGCCGCCAAGCGGTGGAGCGCTGCTCCATCTCCGGCTCGTACTCGTCCCGCTCCTGCCTGCGGCGCACGGCGCGGCGGTGCATCCACGCGCGCAGCGACAGCCACCAATGAGTAATTGCCCCGAGTGCCAGGATGCCCTCGTCGCCCTCGTCCTCGTCATTGTCGAACAGAAGGTCGTCCTCGCGCGGATCGGCGGCGGGCTCGTCCTCCATCACGGCGAAGCCGTTCTTGCGTCCGATCAGCGCCGAGCCATGGGCGAAGAGCCACAGTGCGGGCGCGGCCAGCAGGATGGCGATGATGCTGGCGATCAGCCCGGTCGGATAGCCGCCGATGACGACGCCGGGGATCTTCAGCACCATGTCGCCGAACACACCGCCGAGGCCGGTGGGCAGCGGCCAGGTCTTGGGCGGCACAACGCAGCCGACCATCGCCGCGGCCAGCAGCGCGAAGCCGAACCAGGTCAGCCCGCGCTTGGGCAGCCTGTCGACACCGCGCGCGGAAAACAGCAGGAAGCCCCAGATGACCGTCGGAACCAGGGCCGCGACGGCGGCGAGGCCGAAGAACTGCATGGCCAGGTCGGAGAACACGGCACCCGCATAGCCCATGGCGTTGGTGACGGTGTTGTTCGTCGCGTGGGAGAAACTCGGATCGGCGACATTCCAGGTGGCAAGGCTGGCAACGCCAAAGGCGGCTAGCGCGAACAGGCCGACGCCGACCAGCCGCCCGACCTGACGCCGCGCGAACGCCTGGATGCCGTGCCCTGTACCGGCCAGCGCGAGCGGTGCTGAAGCCCCTGAACGCATGCTCTTCCCCGTCTGTCGTGGACTCGCCGGGTGCGTGGGCGCATTCCGGCAGATTCGGGTCTCAGACTATCGGTGGGAAGGTTAAGGGCGCATTAACTATAAGAGGTTGAGACGCTCAAACCTCATTACCGCCGGTTGAGCCGTATGAAGCAATGACGGACGAGGGAGCTTCCATCGAACGACACAATGGCGGGCTGCCGCCCCGCCATTGTCGTCTGGAACAAGGATCGGGCCTCGGCCCGATCGCGGCAAATCAGTTGGCGCCGCCGAGCGCCTGCACATTGGCGCAGAATTCCGCATACGGCTTGCTCATCGCCGCATCCTGGCATTCCTTCTTCATCGCTTCCTGCTTTTCCATCGGCATGGCCATGAAAGCTGTCTTGAAATCCGCCATCGGCTTCATGGTTTTCATGCCGGAATCCGTGAAGAACGGCGCCATGTTGTCGGGCTCATCCAGAGCACCGGCAAATGCCACGCCGCCGATCATGGAAAGAGCAAGCGCTCCGAGGCAGATGTTCTTGAGGTTCATGAGATGGTTTCCTTCCCTGTTGTTGGCACGAGCGTCAGAACGACGATCGCCTCCACTGTTCGGAACCAGAGCGGTCGTTGTTTCCTCAAAAAACCTGATCACACGAACGTGATTGCGTGAAGCCGGGCATTGCCGGAACGGCTTGCCAAAAAAAGAGGCCCGGAGGTGATCCGGGCCTCAATGCGTGAACTCCTTTCGGGAGCGTCACGACGGGATGGGAGAATACGAGGCGGCCGAGGCCGCCTCGCACAGGGCTTACGAGTGATAGGCCGCTTCGCCATGCGAGGTGAGGTCGAGGCCTTCGCGCTCTGCGTCGGCTGTCGGACGCAGGCCGATGATCAGGTCGACGATCTTGTAGAGGATGGCGCTGCCGATACCCGACCATAGCAGGGTCACCAGGACACCCTTGGCCTGCGCCAGGAGCTGGGTGGCCGTGCCGGCATAGCCGGCAGCAAAGTCGGCCGTCGAATAGTCGACAATGCCGGCGCCACCGAGGGCAGGATTGACCAGGATGCCTGTGCCGAGCGCGCCGATGATGCCGCCGATGCAGTGGACGCCGAAGACATCAAGGCTGTCGTCGTAGTCGAACGCGTTCTTCACCACCGAGACGAAGAAGTAGCAGACGAAGGTGGCGACGATGCCGAGCACGATGGCGCCCATCGGGCCGGCAAAGCCGGCAGCGGGCGTGACGGCGACGAGGCCGGTCACCGCACCCGAAACAGCACCAAGCATGGAGGCTTTGCCGCGCAGCAGCGATTCAAGCACGATCCAGGTCACCGCCGCCGCCGCCGTGGCGACGAAGGTATTGATCATGGCCAGCACCGCATAGGCGTTCGCTTCAAGGTTCGAACCGGCGTTGAAGCCAAACCAGCCAACCCACAGCAGCGAAGCACCGACCATGGTCAGCGTCATCGAGTGCGGCGCCATGAGATCCTTCTTGTAGCCGCTGCGCTTGCCGATCATGAGCGCGCCGACGAGGCCGGCAATGCCCGCATTGATGTGAACGACCGTGCCGCCGGCGAAGTCAATGGCGCCGAAGCTGAAGATGAGGCCGGTCGGATCGCTATAAGCGCTCGGGCCGCCCCAGAACCAGACCATATGAGCGATCGGGAAGTAGATGAAAGTGACCCACAGGATCACGAAAAGGATCAAAGCGGAGAATTTGACGCGTTCGGCGAAGGCGCCGACGATCAGGGCCGGCGTGATGCAGGCGAAGGTCATCTGGAAGACGACGAACACCAGTTCAGGAATGGCGACACCCTTGGTAAAGGTTTCCGACAGGGTCGTCACATCGACGCCGGAGAGAAACATCTTGGAAAGGCCGCCGACGAAGGCGTTGCCCGGGGTGAAGGCGAGGCTGTAGCCGTAGAAAACCCAGATGATCATGACCACGCTGGTGATGGTGAAGACCTGCATCAGCACTGAGAGCATGTTCTTGCTGCGAACCAGGCCGCCGTAGAAAAGCGCAAGACCGGGAACCGTCATCAACAGCACCAGAACGGTGGAAACCATCATCCACGTGGTGTCGCCCTTGTCGACGGTGAAAGCTGGCGCTGCTGCAGCCGCGGCGGGAGCCGCTTCCTGCGCGAATGCGGCGACCGTGCCCAATGCTCCGAGCGCGAACGAGCCGAGCAGCGCGGAGCGCGCCGCTGACTTCAAGGTGGAAGGAATATTCATTGAACTCTCCATTGGAATACGTGATCGCCGCTCAGAGCGCGTCGGTGTCTGTTTCGCCGGTGCGGATGCGCACCGCCTGATCGATGCCGAAAACGAAGATCTTGCCGTCGCCGATCTGGCCGGTCTTGGCGGCGGCGGTGATGGCTTCGACAGCCTTGTCCACCATGTCGGAACTGACGGCGACTTCGATCTTGATCTTCGGCAGGAAGCTGACCGCGTATTCCGCCCCGCGATAGATTTCCGTATGCCCTTTCTGACGCCCGTAGCCTTTGACTTCGGTGACGGTCAGGCCCTGGATGCCGACGGCGGTAAGCGCTTCGCGTACCTCGTCGAGCTTGAACGGCTTGATGATTGCCATCACAATTTTCATAAGGTTTCACCCTTCGCTGTTGCGGTCCCCCGCGTTTGCACACCTTCACCGATCCTAAAAAGCCGGAGAGTGCCCACGAGGATTCAAGCTCCGTGCCAAGTGCCGAAGCAGGGTGTTAACCCATTGTAAACAAAGAGATTAGGGAGCACATCGACGCAACCTGCCCACAGCTGCGGCGGTGCATATGCCTAAAACTTAGGCAATTTTTGGAAAATGCCTACTCTGCAGGCGATCGCTTGAGCCGGATCAGCCCTTCCTGCGCAACCGAGGCGATCAGCGTGCCGTCGCGGGCAAATAGCGACCCGCGTGTAAAGCCGCGCGACCCCTGTGTCGACGGGCTGTCCTGCGTATAGAGCATCCAGTCGTCGAGCGCATGGCTGCGATGAAACCACATAGCGTGGTCGAGGCTCGCCGCCTGGATATCGCGATCGAAAATGGCACGGCCATGCGCGAAGGTCGATGTGTCGAGCAGCGTCATGTCGGAGAGATAGGCGAGCACCGCCGCCTGGATGGCGCGGTCCGCCGGCACCGGACCGGTGGTGCGGATCCAGATATTCTGCTTCGGCTCCAGCTTTTCGCGGCTGGTGTAATGCTTCAGCATCACCGGTTTCATCTCGATCGGCCGGTCGCGCTCCCAGTAGCGTTTGATGCCATCGGGCACCGCCTCGCCGAATTTGCCCAGCAATTCGCGTTGCGACAGCAATGTGTCCGGCCCCGGAACGTCCTGCGGCATCGGCACCTGGTGCTCGAGACCGAGCTCGTCCTGCTGGAACGAGGCTTCGAGCGAAAAGATCGCCTGGCCGTGCTGGACCGCCACCACGCGCCGCGTGGTGAAGGAGCCGCCGTCGCGAATACGGTCGACCTCGTAGACGATCGGCACCTTGGTGTCGCCGGGCCGCATGAAATAGCCGTGCAGCGAATGCACGTGCCGATCGGGATCCACTGTCCGCTGCGCCGCCACCAGCGCCTGGGCGATGGTCTGGCCGCCGAACACGCGCTGCCAGTCGAGCAAGGGGCTGCGACCACGATACAGATTGTGTTCCAGCTTCTCGAGGTCGAGAATGCCGAGAAGCTCGTCCATGGCTGCCGTCATATTTCGCGCCCTCACCGCAGAAGTGTTATGGCGGTTTCCGACAGGACGGACAGGCAGTCAAGGGTGCAGGACCCGGCGGCGCGCAGGAGCGAAGATGATGGAACGCAAGGCGGACACGAAAACCGGGGCAAACGCGAAAACAAGATCTGGGCTCGATGTCCTGGTCGCCGGCGCCGGCTATGTCGGCCTGGCCGCCGCCGTATCGCTGAAGCAGGCGCGACCGGATCTCGCCATCGCTCTCGTCGATGCCGCACCTGCTGGCGCCTGGCAAAGGGATGGCCGCGCCTCGGCCATTGCCGCCGCCGCCTGCCGCATGCTCGACCAGCTCGGCGTGTGGGCCGAGATCGTGCCCCAGGCGCAGGCGATCACCGAGATGATCATCACCGATTCGCGCACTGCCGATCCGGTGCGTCCGGTCTTCCTGACCTTCGACGGCGAAGTGGCGCCGGGCGAGCCTTTTGCGCATATGGTCGCCAACAGGGTGCTGAACGGCGCCTTGCGGGCCAGTGCCGAAAAACTCGGCATCGACATCATCGAAGGCGTCGCCGTGCAGGGGTTCGAGACCAACGGCGCCGGCATCACCGTGCATCTCGCCGACGGCGCGACGCTGAAGGCCCGGCTGCTGGTCGCCGCCGACGGCGTCAACTCGAAGCTGCGCGACATGGCCGGCATCAAGACGGTGAAGTGGGAATATGGCCAGTCCGGCATCGTCTGCACGGTGGCGCATGAACGCCCGCACAATGGTCGCGCCGAAGAGCATTTCCTGCCGGCTGGCCCCTTCGCCACATTGCCGCTCAAGCCCGGCGAGGACGGCACCAACCGCTCGTCGATCGTCTGGGTCGAGCGTACGCCCGATGCGGAGAAGCTGGTGGCCGGTGACGATCTCCTCTTCGAACACGAGCTCGAGCAGCGTTTTGGCCTGAAGCTTGGCGAGATCCGCGTTGCCGACAAGCCGCGCGCCTGGCCGCTCGGCCTGACCATTGCGCGCGCCTTCGTCGCACCCCGCGTCGCGCTCGCCGGCGATGCCGCCCACGGTATCCACCCGATCGCCGGCCAGGGCCTCAATCTCGGCTTCAAGGATGTCGCGGCCCTTGCCGAGGTGATCGTCGAGGCCGACCGGCTCGGCCGGGATATCGGCGCGCTCGACGTGCTCGAGCGCTACCAGCAGTGGCGCCGCTTCGACACGGTGCAGATGGGTGTCACCACCGACGCGCTGAACCGGCTGTTTTCCAACGATATCGGCCCGCTGCGCACCGTCCGCGACATCGGCCTCGGCCTCGTCGAACGCATGCCGCGCCTGAAGGAATTCTTCATCCGCCAGGCGTCGGGACTGTCCGCCGGCACGCCAAGACTGTTGAAGGGCGAGGCGATTTGAGCCGCCGCCAGCATCCCCAACGTCGTCATCCTTGGGCGTAGCGACGCGAAGCGGAGCGAAGACCCAAGGATCCATGCCGCGACCTTGGCTGAAGAATGCAGCGGAGCAGAATTCTGCACCGTGGTGACGCGTTTGAGTCGCGGCATGGATCCCGGGGTCTGCGCCGCGTCGCTTCGCTCCTTGCTCCGCCCCAGGATGACGAAAGCGATGGGCGTTTCCGCCAATCGCCAAGGTATGCGATCAATTGACCTCAAAACCCAGCTTTTGCCGCAGCCGCAATATCCTCTGGTCGGATATTTCGAGGCGTTTCTCGCCGCCCTGGGCGGCGCGGTTGACCATCTGCAGCAGATCGTTTCGCTCGGCGACATCCAGACGCTCGCGCAGGAACGGCGCCAGTCTGTCGATGACGATTGTGGTGTCGTCGATCTGTGACGCCGCCCATTTGGCGTAGACCACCGCTTCGTCCGTTTTCTTCTTGTCGGCGATCTCGGAAATCACGGCGCGGATGACGGCCTCGCGCTGCGGCAGTATGGGCCCATCCTCGGAGACGATCGACGTGATCAGCGTAGCCGCCGCTACGACCGGATCATCGATCGCCGTCAGCGGCGACAGCGCTGCCTGCTTGCGCAGCTTCTTGCGGCGGATGTTGCCCTGTACGCGCCCGACAACGTCCGCAACGTCACGAGCCGCGTCGTTCATCGCCTTCATCCGGTACCACCAGAACGCTGCCGCGCCCATCACGCCAAGGATAGCAATCAGGAAAGGCATGTCGAAATCCCCAAGAACCCCGGCGACGATAGGAGAACTCTCGCCTTGCTTCAACACGCAAAGTTGCGCACGAAATGAACCAGGACGATCGTTCAATCGAATGTCTTGGTTTCCGCGTGGCTGTAGCACATGGCGGGGGCTATGACCCCGGCACATCGTAGATCGCCCGCACCTCGACAGTGCCTATTTCGGCCAGCGGGATCTCGCCAGCGATCTCCAGCGCCTGGTCGAGATTGTCCGCCTCGATCATGACGAAGCCGAGCAACTGCTCCTTGGTTTCGGCGAACGGGCCGTCGGTGATCAGCCGCTTGCCCTGGCGTCGCCGCACGGTTCTGGCTGTTTTCACCGATTGCAGCGCCTGCGCGACGATCAGCAGGCCACGCTGATCCAATGAGCGGTCATGAGCCATCGAATCGGCATCGAGCTTGGCCAGACGCTCCGGCGTCATGGCATGGAGGTCGTTTTCCTCGCCATAGACCAGACAGACATATTTCATTTCCAGCTCCCTTGCTGTGACGAACCATAGGCGATCACGGTATCGGTTGAGTCCTTGCCGGCAGCAACATGGTCGAGAAGGCTGACCGCAATGCCGATAATGGCAATTGCCGCAATCAGCCGGCCGAAGCCGGAGGGCGGCACATGCAGCGGGTCGCGTTCCCCTAGATCAGCCCTTCGGCCGGTGCTTGTCCAATGGGCAGAAAACAGAATGTTCATCCGAACCTCCATCCGCCACGAGAATCCGTGGTCGCCCGCAGGACGGTCGGGGCCGATGCAAGTCGACATTTTTGCACGCACATTTTTTCAAAAAAAGATTCGGCGCGGTCCGCCGGCGTTGCATGCGCGCGCAAACAGCGCGGTGGCCTTCCCTCGCGCCCGCGCTATAGTTGGGAGGAACGCCGCCTGGCCGGCGCCACCGCTGTAACAAGGAGGAATTCATGGACCGCACCGCAAACGCCATCTGGAAAGGCGATCTGAAAGGGGGCACAGGCACGCTCGACACCCAGAGCGGGACCCTGAAAGGCACGCCCTATTCGTTCAAGGCACGCTTCGAGGACGAAAGCGGCAAATCCGGCACCAATCCGGAAGAACTTATCGCCGCCGCGCACGCCGGCTGCTTTGCCATGCAGTTTTCGCATTTCCTGGCCGAGAACGGCACCCCCGCCGCCGAACTCGACGCCAAGGCCGTGGTGACGCTGGTTCCCGGCACGGGGATCACCGGCAGCGCACTCACCGTGGTCGGCAATGTGCCCGGCATCGATGCGGCGAAGTTCACGGAGCTGGCCGAGAAGGCCAAGGCCGGATGCCCGGTCTCGAAGGCGCTCGGCGCCATAAACGTATCGCTCGACGCCAGGCTCGGCTGAAAACGCTGCATCCGGTGTGAAGACCCGGCGCGAACGCCCAGGCGCGCGCCGGGGACCTATGCTCCCAGCGCGTCCAGCCGGGCACGCAATGCGGCGACTTCCTGCTCCAACGCCTCCAACCGCGCCTCCAGGTCGGAAGCGGGCAGGACCGATGCACTTCGCTGCGCCGAAAGGACGGTAACGTCTACCGGGCCGCTCAGCAGATGTACGTAGCGGTCCTCGCGCTGGCCCGGTCCGCGCGGGATTTCCTGGATGAGTGGCGGCCGACGGCCGATCAGCATGTCGAGCTCGGCGCGCAGATCTTCGATCGACGAAAACCGTGCCATGCGCTCGGTGCGCGCCGACAATTCATGGGCCGTCTGCGGCCCGCGCAGCAACAGCAGGCCGATCAAAGCGGTCTGCGGCGTGGTCAGCGAGAAGCGCTGCGCCATCTGATGCTCGTAGCGCTCGACACGCGAACCGAACATCTGCCTCACCAGCCCCTTTTGTTCGAGCAGCTTCAGCCCCCGATGCACCTCGGTCTGCTCCAGCGCCATCACCGGCTCGCGCGCCGTCTTCTGGTTGGCGGCGGCCAGTGCTGCGTTGAGCGTCAGCGGATAGACATCCGGCGTCAGCTCCTTCTTCTCGATCAGGCAGCCGAGTATGCGCGCTTCGACGGGGGAGAGAGTGGGAAGGTCATCGCTCATTGGATTTGCTTTCGCCGGCAACCGACCGCCAGCCTAAACCCTTCTCTCCACCATCATCTTCTTGATCTCGGCGATCGCCTTGGCCGGGTTGAGGCCCTTGGGGCAGGTCTGCGCGCAGTTCATGATGGTGTGGCAGCGATAGAGCCGGAACGGGTCTTCGAGGTTGTCGAGCCGCTCGCCGGTGGCCTCGTCGCGGCTATCGATCAGCCAGCGATAGGCCTGCAGAAGCGTTGCCGGGCCGAGATAGCGGTCGCCGTTCCACCAATAGCTCGGGCACGAGGTCGAGCAGCAGGCGCACAATATGCATTCGTAGAGCCCGTCGAGCTTCTCGCGGTCCTCATGGCTCTGCAGCCACTCCTTGGCCGGCTCCGGCGACACCGTCTTCAGCCAGGGCTGGATCGAGGCATGCTGGGCATAGAAATTGGTGAGGTCCGGCACAAGATCCTTGACCACCTGCATATGCGGCAGCGGGTAGACTTTTACCGCGCCGGAAATGTCGTCGCAGCCCTTGGTGCAGGCGAGCGTGTTGGAGCCGTCGATGTTCATGGCGCAGGAGCCGCAAATGCCTTCGCGGCAGGAACGCCGCAAGGTCAGCGTCGGGTCGATCTTGTTCTTGATCCACAGCAGCGCGTCGAGCACCATCGGCCCGCAATCGTCCATGTCGACGAAATAGGTGTCGATGCGCGGGTTCTCGTCATCGTCCGGCGACCAGCGGTAGATGCGGTATTCCCGCAGATTGGTGGCGCCCTCCGGCTTCGGCCAGGTCTTCCCCGGCTTGATCTGCGAATTCTTCGGGAGCGTGAGTTCAACCATGTTCGATCCTCAATACACTCTGGCCTTGGGCGCGATCTTGGCGAGGCTGATGCCGCCGTCCTTTTCAGCCAGTTGCGGCTCGGTGTGCACCGGCCGGTAGGAGAGCGTCACCTTGCCGTCTTCGCTCAGCCTGGCCAGCGTATGCTTGCGCCAGACCGCGTCGTCGCGCGCCGAAAAGTCCTCGCGTGCGTGTGCGCCACGGCTCTCCTTGCGCGCCTCGGCGCTGTAGACCGTGGTGATGGCATTGGCCATCAGGTTTTCCAGCTCCAGCGTCTCGACCAGATCGGAGTTCCAGATCATCGAGCGGTCGGACACTTTGATGTCCTTCAACTCGCCCCAGAGCTGCGAAATGCGCTTGCAGCCGCTCTCCAGCGATTCCTGCGTGCGGAACACCGCCGCGTCTTCCTGCATCGCCTTCTGCATCTTCTCGCGCAGCACCGCTGTCGGCGTCGAGCCGTTGGCGTGGCGGAGCCGGTCGAAGCGGTCCATGATCTTTTCGACCGAGGCTTCGTTGGGCGAGGGGATCGCCGACTTGCGGTCGATGACCTGTCCGGCGCGGATCGCGGCCGCGCGGCCGAACACCACAAGATCGATCAGCGAATTCGAACCGAGCCGATTGGCGCCATGCACGGAGGCACAGCCGGCTTCGCCGACAGCCATCAATCCCGGCGACACCTGGTCGGGATTGAGCGCCGTCGGATTGAGCACCTCGCCCCAGTAATTGGTCGGCACGCCGCCCATATTGTAGTGGACCGTGGGCAGCACCGGGATCGGCTCCTTGGTCAGGTCGACGCCGGCAAAGATCTTGGCCGATTCCGAAATGCCCGGCAGCCGCTCATGTAGGACGGCGGGATCGAGATGGTCGAGATGCAGGAAGATGTGGTCCTTGTTCTTGCCGACGCCGCGACCCTCGCGGATTTCCAGCGTCATGCAGCGCGAGACGACGTCGCGCGAGGCAAGGTCCTTGGCCGACGGCGCGTAGCGCTCCATGAAGCGCTCGCCCTCGGAGTTGACGAGATAGCCGCCCTCGCCGCGTGCGCCCTCGGTGATCAGGCAGCCGGCGCCATAGATGCCGGTCGGGTGGAATTGCACGAACTCCATGTCCTGCAGCGGAAAGCCGGCACGCGCGGCCATGCCGCCGCCGTCGCCGGTGCAGGTGTGCGCCGAGGTGGCCGAGAAATAGGTGCGGCCATAGCCGCCGGTCGCCAGCACCACCATCTTGGCGGAGAAACGATGGATGGTGCCGTCATCGAGGTTCCAGGCGACGACGCCGGTGCAGGTGCCGTCCGGCTCCATGATCAGGTCGAGCGCGAAATACTCGATGAAGAACTGCGCGTTGTTCTTCAGCGACTGGCCGTAGAGCGTGTGCAGGATGGCGTGGCCGGTGCGGTCGGCGGCGGCACAGGTGCGCTGCACCGGCGGGCCGTCGCCATAGTTCATCATGTGGCCGCCGAACGGCCGCTGGTAGATCTTGCCCTCATCGGTGCGCGAAAACGGCACGCCGTAATGTTCGAGTTCGTAGACCGCGGCCGGCGCTTCGCGCACCAGATATTCCATGGCGTCGACATCGCCCAGCCAGTCCGAGCCCTTGACGGTGTCGTACATGTGCCACTGCCAGGAATCGGGACCCATGTTGGACAGCGAGGCGGCAATGCCGCCTTGCGCCGCCACCGTGTGCGAGCGGGTCGGGAACACCTTGCTGATGCAGGCGGTGCGCAGGCCCTGTTCGGCCATGCCGAGCGTGGCGCGCAGGCCGGCGCCGCCGGCGCCAACGACCACCACGTCGAACTTGTGGTCGACATAAGTATAGCCAGCGCTGTTGGCTTGTTTCGCGTCCTTGGCCAACTCAGCCTCCGAATGCCAGCTTGAGCAGGGCGAAGATCGAGGCGACGCCGACCGCTATGGTGAAAAACGTATTGAGCGCGATCAGCGCCAGCTTCATGCCTTCGCCATGCACGTAATCCTCGATGATCACCTGCATGCCGATCCGCATATGGATGAGCCCGGAGATGAGCACCAGGGCGATCACCAGCGCCACGAACGGGTTGGCCAGGGCTGTCCGCACATGTTCGTGATCGGCGCCGTTGAGCGCGATCAGGAAGCCGACGAAGAACAGGATCAGCGGGATGTTGGCGATCGCGGTGAGGCGTTGGCGCCAGAAATGCCCGGTGCCCTCACGGGCGGAGCCGAGGCCGCGGACCCTCGCCAGCGGCGTGCGCATGTCGGTGTTTTTGCCGCTCATGATCAGGCTCCCCGCGCCATAGTGCCGGCGATCCAGATCAGCAGCGTGAGCAGGATCGAGCCGGCCAGCGTCGCCCAGGCGATCTTCGAGGCGGTATGCTTCTCCAGGCCCGCGCCGGTGTCCCAGATCAGATGGCGCACGCCACCCAGCATATGGTGCATCAGCGCCCAGGTGTAGCCGAACAGGATGAGCCGGCCGAGCCAGGTGCCGAAGGCCCAATTGGCCCAATCGAAGGTCGCCTGCGAGCTTGCCGCCGCCATCAGCCACAGGGCGACCAGCAGCGTGCCGAAATACAGCGCGCCACCGGTGATGCGGTGAATGATCGACATCGTCATGGTGATCGGCGGCCGGTACACGGTGAGGTGCGGCGAAATCGGCCGTTCACGTCTGACAAATTCGCGGGTGGCTGGTGATTTGCTCATGGCTCCCCCAGTTCGGCGTCTCTCTGGAGCCTCAGGTGGAAATGCGGCATTGCCGCTTCCGGTTGCGACTTCGGACAGCCGGTTTCTAATGCTCTTTTTGCACCGCGTCAAAGCCAGAAAACCGTTTCGAAAACGTAATTTAGTCTGACTAAAAGGCCGGCTTGGGCTTCAATCGATTAGGCCGGGAGGCCCGAAGCCGGCTCGTTATCGCTGCAGTGCAACATGTCTGACCCAAGGGCCCAGCGGTGTTGAGATTGGCGTCAGCGTTTGCAGGTCTGCGGCGTCGACCCCTTCTTCATCACCAACGCCTCGCGTCCGTCGATCACGATTGCGTCATGCGTGACCGCCTGGTAGCGGCTGCTCTGGTTGGCGGGCGACGCCGCAAACTCCTCGGTCGCGCCGTCGGACCCGACCACACGCAACGATGTACCAAGATTTTGGATGGAAATCATACCGTTGTTGCCGCATCTGTAGGTGGCCGCGCCTATGCCGGACCGAGGCGCGGTAAGGTCGGTGATGATCTTGGTTGCAGCTGCCGGAGGCGCCGCGGCTGCGACGGACTGCTGAGCCGGTGCAGGTGAGACGACGACGGTATTGGCCGCCTTCGGCGCGCTGTCCTGCGGCACACAGGCAGCGACGACACCGAGCAACGGGAAAACGGACACCCAAATCGGCCGGCGTAGCGCCATATGCTGTCCTCCCGCGCGGCAAACCAGCCGCGATGCTTTGCCAAGATCAAGGTCATCCGACGCCGAGACGGACACCAGCCGCGATGGTGCGGCCGAGCATGGCCGAATGATGGCCACCAGGTTTTCCATCCAGTCGGATATTAACGGATATTAACCATGTTTACCGAGACATTGCCGCCAAACGCGCCGGCCTCTTAACAAAGGTTAAGAAAACGTTAATTTCTGATTCGAGGAGGCTTTCCCTCAAGACACGGAGGACGCCATGCGTTCGAATTCGGGCAGATCGCGCCTTGCGGCGCTCATCGTGACGGCGTCGGCCGTCGGCCTTGCAGCGCCAGCGCTTGCCGGCGCGCGGCATCAGGATCGCGTCTACGCCGATTCCTTCGGCAACCTCGTCGTCGACAGCGCCGCTGGCTACAAGCGCATCATCGTCGGCGAAGGCAGGCTGGCCAAGCAGCTTTCCGACTACACCAGCGCCGGCCAGCCCAAGGTGATCTACGAGAACGAAGCCGACGAAATCAGCGGATACAGCGATTGCTACCGGCCGCCGGTGCTGGTGAAGGGCCGCTCCTATATGTACGGTCTCTCCGACGGCGAGATGCCCGAGCTCAGCCCCTGCCGCTAGACTCTTTGTCTGGACGCAATTCCCAAGGGAAAGCGCCATGCGCTTTTCCCGGGAAAACCGTTTCACACTTTTCCTGAAATTGCTCTGGCTTCCATTCCGGCTGACGACCAATTGCCGGCAGGCCCGGCGGAGACGCGCACGCAATCGCGCCCGGCATTCTTCGCCTGATAGAGCGCCTGGTCGGCGCGCCGCATCAGATCGGCAAAGTCTTCGCTCGGATGAAGTTCGGCGACGCCGAAGCTCGCGGTGCAGCGGTTGTCAGCCGGCAGCCCGTCGATGGGCAGCCCGCCAAAGGCGCTGCGCGTGCCCTCGGCGAACAGCCGGGCCGCGGCAAGGTTGGTTCCCGGCAGGATGATGGCGAACTCCTCGCCGCCGATGCGGCCGGCAACGTGATGCGCGGCGGCGGCTTCGCGCAGGAAGCCTGCAAAAATCTCGATCACCCGGTCGCCTGACGCATGGCCGAAACTGTCGTTGACGCTCTTGAAATGATCGAGGTCGGCAATGACCAGCGCGACCGGCACGCCTTGCCGCATCGCGCCAAGCACCGCCAGCTCGGCATGGCGGGTGAAGCCGCCGCGGTTGAGCAGGCGCGAAAGCGTGTCCGTCTCCGACTTCGACGTCACTTCGGCAAGCACGTCGCGAACCAGGATGGCCAGCATCAGCAGCGCCAGCGCCAGCGCAAAGACAGTGCCGAGCGATTGCGACACCAGCGCGTAGTTGCTTTGCAGATAGGCCTGCGGATTGGCGCCCCAGCCGCCGAGCGCATGCGCGATGAACGGCTTGGAGGCAAACTGGAGGCCGCTCGCCGCCAGCACGGCCATCAATATGCGATCGAGACGGGCAAGCTTTTGCCTCGATGACCAGACGATGGCCAGCCCGACGAACTGCATGACCGCATAGGGAAGCTGGTAAGCCATGATGCGGATGAGCGACTGGCGAGGCAGGTCCTGCACGAAATACACGGCTATGGTGGTGGCCAACAGGAAAAACAGCATCGGCTTCCAGGGCGGCGCCACGCCGTATTTGCGGGCAAGCCCGCCATTGAACGCAATGGTGGCGCCAAGGAAGACCGCGAAGGCGGCAACGACCGGGAGCCGCGCGTCGGAGAAAGCGGGAATGGAGAATTCGATGGCCGAATAGGCCATGCCCAGCAGATAGCCAAATGCCAGCCAGCGCGCCGGCGCCCGGCCGACATCATGGAAGGTGACTGCCATGAAGGATGCCGCCAGCAGGCCGGCAACCGACAGATTGATCAACAGGATGAAGTTGGCGCCGCTCATGTTCTCCCGCACCCGCGCCGACAGCTAATCATCGACGGGCGAAGAAGACGTTAACGCCGTCCCGGCCGGACAGATTCAGCCGGTCTTGAGCGGCTCCGGCAGGAACGCCGTTTCCGGCCGCTCATAGGACAGGCGTACACTGTCACGGCCGTTCTTCTTGGCTTTGTAGAGCGCATCGTCGGCACGGCGCATCAGCGGCTCCAGCGCCTCGCCACCGCTGCGGGCCGCCACGCCGAAGCTTGCCGTCACCTTCGTTCCCGGGGGAAGCCCGTCGACATGGCCGGCCGAATAGACGGTGCGCACCGCTTCGGCGAACAGCCGCGCCGCCGCAAGATCGCTGAGGGGCAGCAGCACCGCGAATTCCTCGCCGCCGATACGCCCGGCAACACCGCGCGCGCCGGCCGCCGACCGAAGCTTGGCGGCGAAGTCGGCGATCACCCGATCGCCCGCCCCATGCCCATGCACATCGTTGAGCGCCTTGAAGTGATCGAGGTCGGCCAGCACCAGCGCGACCGGGAACCGGGCCGAGGCGCAGTGCTGCAAGAGCCGCATGCCTCGCTCCTCGAAGCCACGCCGGTTGAGCAGGCCCGACAGGGGGTCGGTATAGGTCTCGGTCTTCAATGCCTTCAACACGTCGAGTGCCGCGGCGGAAAACAGGCACAGCGCGATGAGCAGCGAGAGCAGCGCGTGCGACAGCAGCGCCGTCGTCCAGTAGGACGAGCCATAGAACCCGTCATAGCTGGCGAAGGGCCCATGCGCGATGACGACGGCAAGGGTGCGCACGAAGAAATTGACGCCCGACAGCAGCGACAGCACGAATAGGATTTTTTCGGTCGGGCCGTTGTTGCGTACCGGGCGCAGTTCGGCGGCAACCAGAAGGCTGATGCCGCCGAATGCGAAATTCATCGCCAGGATGCGCCAGGTGAGATCCGGCGCGACGAACAGGAACCAGCATAACGACGCCAGGCCGCCGCCCGCCAACACGGCGATCCCCACAGAGGGCACCTTGCGGCCATAACGGTGGATGACGGCGCTGGACAGGCAGCAGGCAGCGATGGTGAAGCAGATGTTCGACGTAAGCTTGGTCAGCGGCATCCCGATGGGCAAGGTGAAATACTGGAGCAGGAAGCCAGCTGCCGAGAGACTGTAGCTGATCGCCAGAACGGCCAGATAGGGGCGGTGGCGCTGATAGGACCATAGCACAAGGAACGCCGCGCCGAGCGCCAGCGCGATCGTCGGGTTGAGCAGCGCAATGAGCAGACCCGTGTCCAACCGACTGTGACTTCCCCTGGCTTACGTCAGGGAAGAGCTTAGAGGGCAAGCCCAAACAAGCGGTTAAGCCATGCGGCAAGCAGGACCGCCGCCTCAAAATAATGTCAGGGAACCGCAGTCTCCGGTCAGCGTTCCTCCGTTCACAATCTGGAGCGACCCATGGCCGACACAATCACACTGACCAACCACGATGCGATCCGCTCATGGGCTGCCGGGCGCGCCGGCTTTCCCGCAATCGTCGACATATCGCCGGAGGCGGGGACGCAGCCCATGTTGAGGCTGGTCTTCGGCCAGCATGCCTATCAGGACCAGGACCAGCCTGAACGGCCGCTCAATGCGGGAGGTTATGAGCTCGTCGAATGGGACGAATGGTTCAAGCTCTTCGAGGAACAACAGCTTGCGCTTGTGGTCGCGGCCGAACAGCCGGGACGCCGCGAGGAGTTCCACGAACTCGTCCGCCGCGACGGAAAGAGCTGACCCGAGCCGGGCGCGGCTCGGGTTCTGTTCAAATCCGGGTTACTTCCACTCCCGGATGTCGACGAAGTGGCCGGCAATCGCCGCCGCGGCCGCCATCGCCGGCGACACCAGATGGGTGCGGCCCTTGAACCCTTGCCGGCCCTCGAAATTGCGGTTCGAGGTCGAGGCGCAGCGTTCATGCGGCTTCAGCCGGTCGTCGTTCATGGCAAGGCACATCGAACAGCCCGGCTCGCGCCAGTCGAAACCGGCGGCGACAAAAATCTTGTCGAGGCCTTCGGCTTCCGCCTGTTCCTTGACCAGTCCGGAGCCCGGCACGATCATCGCATCGACATGCGGGCTGACTGTCTTGCCTTCGACCACCTTGGCGACGGCGCGCAGATCCTCGATGCGGCCATTGGTGCAGGAACCGATGAAGACGCGATCGAGCGTGATGTCGGTGATCTTGGTGCCCGGCGTCAGCCCCATATAGTCGAGCGCGCGCTGCTTGGAGGTGCGCTTGTTTTCATCGGCGATGTCGTCCGGGTTCGGCACGATGCCTTGCACCGACACCACATCCTCGGGCGACGAGCCCCAGGAGACGATCGGCGGCAGCTTGGCCGCGTCGAGCACGATCACCTTGTCGAAATGCGCGCCCTCGTCGGACTGCAGCGTCTTCCAGTATTCGAGTGCCGCATCCCAGGACGCGCCCTTCGGCGCGCGAGGCTTGTCCTTGACATAGGCGAAGGTCGTCTCGTCGGCGGCGATAAGGCCGGCGCGCGCACCGCCTTCGATCGACATGTTGCAGATCGTCATGCGGCCTTCCATCGACAGCGCACGGATCGCCTCGCCGGCATATTCGATGACATAGCCGGTGCCGCCGGCGGTGCCGATCTCGCCGATGATGGCCAGGATGATGTCCTTGGCGGTGACGCCCTGCGGCAGCTGGCCGTCGACACGCACGAGCATGTTCTTGGCCTTGCGCTGGATCAGCGTCTGTGTCGCCAGAACATGCTCGACCTCGGACGTGCCGATGCCATGCGCCAGCGCGCCGAAAGCGCCATGCGTCGAGGTGTGGCTGTCGCCGCAGACGATGGTCATGCCGGGCAGAGTAAAGCCCTGCTCCGGACCGATGATGTGGACGATGCCCTGGCGAATATCGTTCTCGGAATAATATTCGACGCCGAAATCCCTGGCGTTCTTGGCCAGCGCCTCGACCTGGATACGGCTTTCCTCGTTCTTGATGCCGAACTTGCGCTCGGGTGAGGTCGAGACATTGTGATCGACCACGGCCAGCGTCTTTTCCGGATGTCGGACTTTACGGCCGGTCATGCGCAGGCCTTCGAAGGCCTGCGGGCTGGTCACTTCATGGACCAGGTGGCGGTCGATGTAGAGCAGGCAGGTGCCGTCGTCCTGGCGGTCGACGACATGGTCGTCGAAAATCTTGTCGTAGAGGGTGCGCGGTGCGCTCATGTGCGTAAATCCGTCGATATGAGAATGGGAAAGAGCAGGTGCCGGACCTCCGGCCCGGCGAAACGACCCCGGCGGGTCGGCCTAGGGTAGTCGGCTGGTCAGCGCCCCGGACACGCGCGCGGAGAAGCGCGACGGCAGGCGTTTTCTGTCCTGCAGCACGAACCCCTTGTAGGCCGGATCGCCAAAAAGCTCTTCCATGGCGTGGCTCATATCAATGTTTTGGGTTTTCGGCAATTGCGGCGTGCTTTGGCAGAACCCAAGCCTCTCCGCTCAGATCACTTCAAACACAAACGTCTTCACCAGCGCGTCAGGCTCGGCGATCGCATAGCAGCGGAACCACGGGCTTTCCTCGATCGGCCGCCATTTCCCAGCCTGCTCCAGCTCATCGAACACCGCCTGGAAACCGCCGCTCTCAAACACCTGGTCACGCACGGTGAAGATGGCATGGCCGCCCTTGCGGGTGATGCGCACCAGCTCGCGCAGGCTAGAGGCCGGCGCATGGCTGATGGTGAACACGCCGGTGGAGAAGAAGGCGCGGAAGTGGGCGTCAGGCCATGGCAGCGTTTCGCCCAGCATTGCCTGCTTCAGCTCGCTGTAGGCATTGCGGCTGCCGGCGATCTTCAGCATATCGTGCGAGAGGTCGAGCCCCGCAATGTCGCGGTAACCGAGCGCCTTCAGCGAAGGTCCCGACAGGCCGGTGCCGCAGCCGGCATCGAGCAAGGGGCCATCGCCCGCCGGCACATGGCGCACCACCCAGGCGGTGATCAGGAAAGGCAGGAGGTAGCCGAGCGAGGTGGTCTCGCTGTCATAGGTCGCGGCCCACGCGGCATAGGCCTCCTCAAGCGCTTCCGGCGTGTCGGCCGTATAGACGGAATCCAGAGCCGCATTGGCTTTGTCGACGATCATGGGGACCTCCTGAAGGGGAATGCTCGGGGATCGTAGCGCTGCCTTGGCCGAAAAACTATTCCTCGTGCTGGCGGCGCAGCCGCCGCTCCAGCGCCCTGAGCGCCAGCGACAGCCCGACGGTCAGGATGAGATAGATGTAGGCCGTTATCGAATAGGTCTCGAAGAAGCGGAAGGAGCCGGCGGCGTAGACCTTGCCCATCTGCGTGATGTCGGCAACGCCGAGCACCGAGACCAGCGAGGAATCCTTGACCAAAGCGACGAAATCATTGCCGAGCGGCGGCAGGATGGTGCGGATTGCCTGTGGGAACACGATCAGCCGGAAACGCTGCGCGCGTGTCAGCCCAAGCGCCTTCGCCGCTTCGATCTGGCCCTTCTCCACCGCCTGGATGCCGGCCCGGAAAACCTCCGAGATGAAAGCCGAATAGCCGATGGTCAGCGCCATGATGGCGCGCCAGAGCAGCGACACGTCGCGCACCAAAAGCTCGCCGAACAGGCCGGCGCTTTGCAGCGGCGCGGTCAGCGCGTTCCAGGCCGCGACGAAGGCCGGCGCGCCGGCAAAGGCGATCCAGAACAACAGCACCAGGATCGGCACGCCGCGGATGATCTCGACATAAAAGCGCGCGATCTGGCGCAGCCAGCGCGAGCCGGACATTCCCATCAGCGCGATGCCGAGACCCATGGCCGAAGCCAGCACGAAGGCGATCACGGTGACGAAGATGGTGATGCCGATGCCCTTGGCGACCGTCGCGAAAACCTGGGTATAGAGGTTGCTGGTGGCGACGAAGACGGCCACCGCGATCGCGAGGGTTACGGCAACGACGAGCCACCAGGGGAAGTCGGCTTTGGAGGAAGAGCAAGGGACCTGCATCAGAAGGATTGCGCCAAGGCACCCCCCTCTGGCCTGCCGGCCATCTCCCCCGCAAGGAGGGAGATTGGCAGCTTCAATGCCCGCGCCTTTTCTTCAATGCTGGAGGTACGCGAAGGCAGGGCGGACAGCTGATCTCCCCCCTTGCGGGGGAGATGCCCGGCAGGGCAGAGGGGGGTGTTCAAGCGCCGTGTCTGCGTGAGGTTCAGCGAACTACTGCCCCATCTTGTAATCAAGAAACCATTTCTTGTTGAGCGCATCGAGGGTGCCGTCGGCCTTCAGCGCCGCGATGGCCGCGTTGACCGGCTTCACCAGGTCCGAACCCTTCGGAAAGATAAACCCAAAATCCTCGGTACCGAGCGGCCCCCCGATCAGCTTCAATTTGCCCTCGGAGGCGTCGACATAGCCTTTGCCGGCGGTGCCATCGGTCAAAACAACATCGACGTCGCCTGATTTCAGTGCCTGCACGGTCGCGCCGAACGTCTCGAACAGTTTGATGCGCGGGTTCTGCTCATTGCCGTCGAGCACGCTGTAGACGGCGGTGTAGAAGGGCGTGGTGCCGGCCTGCGCGCCGACCAGCCCGTCCTTGAAGGCGCCGAAGGTCTTGGCGTCGGTGAAGCGGCTCTCATCGCCGCGCACCAGCATGAACTGTTCCGAGCGCATATAGGGGTCGGAGAAATCGACCTTCTCCTTGCGGTCGTCCTTGATGGTGATGCCGGTCATGCCGATGTTGTACTGGTTGTCGGAAACCGCCTGGATCATCGCGTCCCAGGAAGTGTTCTGGTACTCGACCGTGAAATTGAGCCGCTTGGCGATCTCGTTCATCGCGTCATATTCCCAGCCGATCTGTTTGCCGGTCTTGGCATCGATGAACTGCAGCGGCGGATAGGCGTTTTCGGTCACAACCACCACCTTCTTGCCGCCGAGGTCGGGCAGCGCCTGCGCGAAGGCGGCAACGGGTGCCAGGACGAGGGCAAGCAGGCCCGCCAGCAGCAGTTTCGATTTGGTCATGACACACTCCCCGGGAATTGATGACCCGGGCATGGCCGGGCTTGCAGGAAAATCCGGCGCCGACTTTAGCTTTCCGCAAGCGTCATGCAAGACGCTCTGCCGTGTCGCCTGGGGCGAAATCGGATTCCAATGCTCTCGATCGGAAGATTCCGGGAGATCCGTGCCTTGGCCGGCGGTCAGTCAGCCGCCGGTGCCTTGGCGTCCGTCTCGCGCAGCCCAGCAATGAGCTTGGCCAGGATGCGGTGCAGGCCATCCAGTTCGACCGCGCTGAGGCGGGGAAATTGGCAGAGTATCTGGACAGCAACGTCTTTGGCGGGCCCGCGTAGCGACTGTCCCTTGGCTGTCAGCTCCAGCAGCACCCGGCGCTCGTCGGCAGCGTCGCGCCGGCGGGTGATGAAGCCGCCCGCCTCCAGCCGTTTGAGCAGGGGTGTCAGCGTCGCCGAATCGAGACCCAGCACCTCGCCGAGCCCACCCACCGTGCGTGGCGCTCGCTCCCACAGCGCCATCATCGCCAGATATTGCGGATAGGTGAGGCCGAGCGGTTCGAGCAACGGCCGGTAGAGCCGTGTCATCAGCCCGCTAGCCGAATAGAGGGCGAAGCAGATTTGGTCGTCGAGTTTCGGCACCCCGGCGAAATCCGCCGAGGCCTGCGTGGTATCGTCCGTCTGTTTTGTGTTCATGCTGCCTTTGCCGGAAGCGCCTTAGCCGAAAGCGCCACCTCGATGTTGCCCTTGATGGCGTTGGAATAGGGGCAAACCTGGTGCGCCGCCGATACAAGCGCTTCCGCCGCCGCCTGATCAAGACCTTTTGTTTCCGCTGCCAGCGAAACGCCGAGCACAAATCCGCCCTGCGCATTGCTGTGCAGGCTGACATTTGCCGTCACCGAGGCATCCTGCAGCGGCAGTTTCTGCTTGCCGGCGATGAAGCGCATGGCGCTTTCGAAGCAGGCGGCATAGCCGGCGGCGAAAAGCTGTTCGGGATTGGTGGCGCCACCTTTGCCGCCAAGCTCCTTGGGCATGGCAAGATCGAGGCTGAGCAAGCCATCATCGCTCTGGACATGGCCGGCGCGGCCGCCGACGGCGCGGGCTTGGGTAGAATACAATGCAGGCATTTCATTTCTCCATTTAAATCGTGCACGATTGTTTAGTACACGATGTAAATCGAGTCAACCGCCGACTTTTCCGCCAGCCAGCCCCCGGAAACGAAAAAAGGCGGCCGAAGCCACCTTTTCAAACTTGCTCGCCGAAAAACTTATTCGGCGGTGGCTGCTTCGGCTGCCTTTGCGGCTTCAGCTGCCTCGGCGGCGGCCTTCTTCTCGGCGGCGTCCTGAGCGGCCTTCTCGACGGCCAGAGCCTCGGCGGCTGCCACCTTCTCGGCCTCGATGCGGGCCTTCTCGGCGTTCAGAGCATCGCGCTCCTCGTCGTTCAGCTTGCGGGCGCGCACGCCGGTGTTTTCCGAAATACGGGCCGATTTGCCGCGACGATCGCGCAGGTAGTAGAGCTTGGCGCGACGCACCTTGCCGCGGCGAACGATTTCAACGCCTTCAACCATCGGCGAGTAGACCGGGAACACGCGCTCGACGCCTTCACCGTAGGAAATCTTGCGAACCGTGAAGTTCTCCTGGAAGCCGGCGCCTGCGCGGGCGATGACGACGCCCTCATAGGCCTGGACGCGGGTGCGGGTGCCTTCGGTCACGCGGACCTGGACGCGCACGGTGTCGCCGGGCTGGAATTCGGGAAGCTTGCGCTTGGCTTCGATCTTGGCGGCCTGTTCGGCCTCGAGCTGACGGAGAATATCCATCTCAAAAGTCCACTTCTTGTTCTTCCGACAGTCAGAGCGTCCGACACTCGCCTTGCAGTTCCATTGACCGCTCGGCTATGCCCTTTGTCTCCAAGACATTTGTCTTTGAAACATCAGGCAGGGGCGACTACACCGTCATTGTTGACGGGTCCGGCAGATTCTTTCTGGCCGGTACGGGCGGGCACATACAGCTATTTCGCCGCTTTGTCACGCCTTGGCAGCGCATTTTCTGCTCGCATGGCACCATCGTAATCCTGCCGTGCCGGGTTGCGCCGGTCGTTCAGGCTTTCTAAGCCTGAAATAACACAGTTTTGAGCGGCCGCAATTCATGTCTGTCTTCGATGCCATCCTGCTCTTTCTGGCGGGCTTTCTGTCAGGCGCCGCCAATGCGGTCGCCGGTGGCGGCACCTTCATCACCTTCGGCGCCATGACGTTGGTCGGCCTGCCGCCGATCGTCGCCAACGCCACCTCCTCGGTGACGCAATTTCCAGGCTACATCACCTCGACCCTCGCCTACTCGGCCGATATCAGGCATTTCTGGCGCGGCGCACTGCTGCTGTGCCTGATCTCGGCCGTGGGCGCACTGGCCGGCGCGTTAATCCTTTTGGCGCTCGACAATCCCTCGTTTCGCGCTCTGGTGCCGTGGCTGCTCTTGGCCGCGACAGCCCTGTTCGCCGCCGGCCCCTGGCTGAAACCAGTGCCGAAGCTCGGCCATGAAGCGGCGGTGGGCTCGCTCGCCGGCTTCCTGGCGCAGTTTCTCACCGCCATCTATGGCGGCTTCTTCGGCGCCGGCATGGGCGTGATGATGCTGGCGACGCTCGGCCTCACCCAAGCCGGCGACTATCACCGGCTGAATGCGTTGAAGAACATGCTGGCCATGGTCATCGCCGCGGTCGCGATCGTCGTCTTCGTCTCGGGCCGCGTCGTCGCCTGGCCGCAGGCGATCATCATGATCCCGGGCGGCGCGCTCGGCGGCTATGCCGGCGTCTGGATCGCCAAGCGCGTGCCGCAAAACGCGGTGCGCGGCTTCGTCGTCGCCGTCGGCCTGTTTCTGGCTTTCTATTACTTTTGGAAAGGCTGAGCGGCGGCGCCCAACAAATCCGGACGCCGCTCTTTCGTCAACGCCTCTGACTCCGCTCGCCGCCAGGCGGCGATCTTCTTGTGATTGCCCGAGACCAGCACCTCGGGAATCTCGCGGCCCTCGAATTCCTGCGGCCGCGTGTAGTGCGGATGTTCGAGCAGGCCGTTTTCGAAACTCTCCTCCTCGCCCGACACCGCGTTGCCCATCACGCCGGGCAACAGCCGCACCACCGCATCGAGCAGAACGAGCGCTGCCGGCTCACCACCGGAGAGGATGAAGTCACCGATGGAGATCTCCTCCAATCCCCGCGCGTCGATCACCCGCTGGTCGACGCCTTCGAAGCGGCCGCACAGGATGACGGCACCCGGCCCAGCGGCCAGCTCGCGCACACGCGCCTGGGTCAGCGGCTTGCCGCGCGGGCTCATCAGCAGCCGAGGCCGCAGGTCGCCTTCCGGCGAAGTGTGGTCGATGGCTTTCGCCAGCACGTCGGCGCGCATCACCATGCCGGCGCCGCCGCCGGCTGGCGTGTCGTCGACGGTGCGATGACGGTCGGTGGCGAAGTCACGGATCTGGATCGCCTCCAGCGACCACGTGCCGGCCTCGAGCGCCCGGCCGGCCAACGACAGGCCGACCGCGCCGGGAAACATCTCGGGGTAAAGCGTCAGCACCGAAGCGGAAAAACTCACCGGTTGCCCCCGGCATCGCTCGGTCCGCGCGGCCTGCCCTTCGGATCGAAGTCTTCCTCTCGCGGGCCGTCGCCATCCTCGTCCTCGACAAGTCCGGCCGCCGCCGGGTCGACACGGACGAAGCCTTCGGCGATCGACACTTGTGGCACGGCAGCCTGTGTGAACGGGATCAGCACGCCCTTGCGCCCGCCCAGCGTCACGTCGAGAATGTCGCCGCCGCCGAAATTGTGCACCGCGACCACCTTGCCAAGCACGGCACCCGTGTCGTCGCGGACTTCGAGGCCGACGAGGTCGGCATGGTAGAACTCGTCTTCCTCGCCGTCGTCCGGCAGCATCGAACGGTCGACGAACAGCTCCGTGCCGGCCAGCGCCTCGGCCGCGTTGCGGTCGGCAACGCCCTTGAAGCGGACCACGACAACGGTGTTGGCGGGCCTGATGTCGATGATCTGGAAGGCGCGGCCGTCACGGGCGTAGAGCGGGCCGTAGTCGGCCAGCGCCAGCGGTTCACCGGTGAAGGTCTTCACCCGCAATTCGCCCTTGATGCCATGGGCGGCGCCGATCACGGCCATCTGGACAGGGTTCTGGGGCTTGCTCATGGCGCTTTTACCTTCGTCATCCACGGGCGGAGCAGGCGCGAAGCGACTGCGCAGATTTCAGCCAATCACCAAGGTTTGTGACTTGCCGCCAATCGACGATCTCCTAGCCCCAGCCGGCCATCTTTTCAATGACGGACTCTTCACCGCTTTCTAACCTGCCTGCGAGAAAATGGCGGCGAACCGGATCAGACGCCATGCAGGAATTCCTCATCCCGGCTAAACCCGATCTCCAGGCGGCGCGTGAAAGCTGGCTGAAGATGCTGGCGCGAGAACGTCGGCTGTCGCCTAAGACGGTGGAAGCCTATGAGCGCGACACGCGCCAGTTCCTGCATTTCCTCACCGGCCATTGCGGCGGCTCGCCCGGCATTTCGGACATCGCCGATCTGCGCCCGGCCGACCTGCGCGGCTTCCTCGCTGCGCGGCGCAATGCCGGCGCCGGTGCCCGCACGCTCGGCCGAGGTCTCGCCGGCATCCGCTCGCTGCTGCGTTTCCTCGAGCGGCGCGGCCTTGCCAATGCGGCGGGTGCGGCAGCCCTGCGCGCACCGCGCCAGCCCAAATCGCTGCCCAAGCCGCTGACGGCGAGCGACGCCAAGCATATCGTTTCCATCGAAGGCCAATTGGCGGAAGAACCCTGGATCGCGGCCCGCAACGCCGCTGTGCTGACACTGCTCTACGGCTCCGGCCTGCGCATTTCCGAGGCGCTCGGTCTGGCGGGCGCCGATCTGGCGTCGGCGGACGACACGGTGCTGCGCGTCACCGGCAAGGGCGGCAAGACGCGCCTGGTGCCGGTGCTGCCGGTGGCGCTCAGGGCGATCGCCGAATATCGCCGGCTCTGCCCCTACCATCTCGACCCCAAGGGCCTGCTGTTTCGCGGCGCCCGTGGCGGCCCGCTCAACCCGGCCATCGTCCAGCGCGACATGGCCAAACTGCGCTCGGCGCTCAACCTGCCCGATACCGCGACGCCGCATGCGCTGCGCCATTCCTTCGCCACGCATCTGCTCGGCCGCGGCGGCGATTTGCGCACCATCCAGGAACTGCTCGGCCACGCCAGCCTGTCGACGACGCAAATCTACACCGGCGTCGACACCGCTAGGCTGCTCGAGATTTACGAATCAGCCCATCCACGGGCATGAACCCTTCAATTTCGCAGTACCAATTAACCGTTTTGCCGCTTTTCGGTTCTAGACTGACCATGATCCCGAAAAGTGGGACCCGGTTTTCGGAAAAGATCATGGTCAAACATGAAGACAAAACCATGAAACGCGTCATCGCCATCGCCGACCGTGCAGCTTCCGTGTCGCTGAAGCTGCTCGTCGCGCTCAATGTTTTGTTCTTCCTGTCGTTCCTCGCCGTGCTGCTGTTCGCGGCCGGCAAGGCGCATGCCGGAATCCCGACCTGCACCGGCGCCGACATGCTGTCGGCCTTGCAGAAGAACGATCCGGCGACCTACCGCAAGATCGAAGCGGAAGCCGCAGCGACACCGAACGGCAAGGGCCTGTTGTGGAAGCTGGAGAAGCCCGGCGAGAAGCCGTCCTTCCTGTTCGGCACCATGCATATGACCGACCCGCGCGTCACCACGCTGCCTCCCGACGCGCAGAAAGCCTATGACGCCGCCGGCACCATCGTCATCGAAACCACCGACGTGCTCGACAAGCAGAAGATGATGGTCGCGATGCTCCAGGAGCCGGACCTGATGATGTTCACTGATTCGACGACGCTGGCGTCGCTGCTGTCGCCCGACGATGCGGCGGCCATGAACGCCGCGCTCGACGCACGCGGCATTCCTCCGGCAACGGTTGCCAAGATGAAGCCGTGGATGCTCTCGGCCATGATGGCACTGCCGGCCTGCGAGCTGGCCCGCCAGTCAGGCGGCGCCCCGGTGCTCGATGTCAGGCTGGCGCAAGGTGCGAAGGCTTCCGGCAAGCCGGTGGAAGGATTGGAGACGGCTGAAAGCCAGCTGCGGGCCATGGCCTCGCTGCCGCTGGCGTTTCACATGAAGGGTCTCGTCGACACGCTGAAGCTCGGCGATAAGATCAACGACATCAACGAAACCATGATCGTGCTCTACCAGCGCGGCGACACCGGCATGTTCTGGCCGCTGTTTCGCGTGGCCATGCCGGATGGCACGGACGACCCCGCGGGCTATGCGGTGTTCGAGGAAACCATGATCACCAGCCGCAACAAGGTGATGGTCGAGCATGCCGAACCGATCCTTGCCAGGGGCAACGTCTTCATGGCGGTCGGCGCCCTCCACCTTCCCGGTCCCGAAGGCCTCGTCGAGGATTTCCGCAAGGCCGGTTACACCGTCACGCCTGTAGGCCTGTGACCTTATCTGATCTGGGCCAGCATCGCCGGAACGACGATCCGGTGGAACGGCATGATGATCGCGAGATAGGCGCGCCCGAGCCAATTGTGCGTCTTGACGATCGTCGTCGCGGCCACCTCTTGCCGGCCCACGCCAAGATCCCTGACTTCGACCAGGACACGGAAATCGAGATGCCGGTCGTCGAGGCCAAGCACGACCTTGCCGGGAGACTGGCTGATAAGCGGAAAGATCCCGATCTTGCCGCCCGGCAACACGGCAGGTTCCAGGCCCGTCTTCAGCCGGAATGGCCTGACGGCAAGATTGCGCAGCGCTATGAGCCTTCCAACCCAGCGCGGCGTTTGCCCCAAAGCCCGTTCGGCGGCGCCGAGAGCGGTCAATGAAAGACCTTCGGTGACCAGCACATAGCGGTCGGCGAACTGGGCGCCGGCAAGAGCGTCGTGGGGGTTCGGGACAATCAGCGCTGTGGAATTCATCGCGGCAAAATCCTCTGAATCGACCATAGCAGGCACGGACTTGGCGCGCTGCGTGGCGAAACGACGCCATTCCGGCTCCGGAACGGCGGATTGTCCTTGTTTTTGGCGTTTTCCAACCCTAGCGTGAAACCAGTTCAATGATTGCGCGTTGTATGGTGTTGATTGATATTTTTCATCCACGGAGGACACTTTTATGGCGAACGCACCGAATCCAAACGACCCGTTCAATCCCAACACCACCAACACCACCATCAAGCAGAGTGGTGGCGGCGGTAGTGGCTGGCTGATTGCGCTGGTCGTCGTTATTCTGGCGGTTGTCGCGTATTATGTTTTTGGAAGAAGCGGTGAGCACCCGGCACCCGCCGAGCCGCCGGCGGCCAGCACACCGGCCCCCGCGCCCGCACCGGCAGAACCGATGAAGCCAGCCGAACCGGCGCCTGCACCTGCACCTGCACCTGCTCCGGCCCCTGCAGAACCGGCCCCGGCCCCAGCGCCCGCACCGGCTCCAGCGCCGGCTCCTGCCGCACCGGCCAACTGATCGGTTCGATATCAAATACGAACGGCCCGCTGAAAGCGGGCCGTTTTGGTTAGTGGTGTCACCGTGCCTTCGTCATCCTCGGGCTTAACCCTAGGATGACGAAGCATTGGCCTTTTAGATGTGGATGGGCTTGAAGAACGTGGCCAGCGCCGCCTCCTTGATCGCCTCCGACATCGTCGGATGCGCATGGCAGGTGCGGGCGAGATCCTCCGACGAGCCGCCGAACTCCATCAGCACCGCCGCCTCGTGGATCATCTCGCCTGCGCCGAAGCCGACAATATGCACGCCGAGCACGCGGTCGCTTTGCTTGTCGGCGAGGATCTTCACAAAACCGACGGTGTGCAGCATGGCGCGCGCCCGGCCATTGGCGCTGAACGGGAACTTTCCGACCTTGTAGTCGATGCCGGCCTTCTTCAACTCTTCCTCGGTCTTGCCGACCGAGGCGATTTCCGGGCTGGTGTAGACGACGCTCGGAATGACGTCATAGTTCACGTGGCCGGCCTGGCCGGCAATGGTTTCCGCCACCGCCACGCCCTCGTCCTCGGCCTTGTGTGCCAGCATCGGCCCGGCGATGACATCGCCGATGGCATAGATGCCCGGGACATTGGTCTTGAGATGGCCATCGGTCTTGACCCGGCCGCGCTCGTCGACCTCGACGCCGGCTTCCTTCAGCCCGAGACTGTCGGCATAGGCCCGGCGCCCGGTGGCGATCAGCACGGCATCGGCCTCGATCGTCTCGGCGGCGCCGCCCTTGACCGGCTCGAAGGTGACCGCGGCACCCTTCTTGGCCTTGGCGACGCCGGTGACCTTGGCGCCGAGCTTGAACTCGAAGCCCTGCTTTGAAAGCAAGCGCTGGAACTGCTTGGAGACCTCGCCGTCCATGCCGCCCAGGATGGTGTCGAGGAATTCGACCACGGTGACTTTGGCGCCGAGCCGCGCCCACACCGAGCCGAGCTCGAGGCCGATGACACCGCCGCCGACCACCACCAGATGGCCGGGCACCTTGTCCAGCGACAAAGCGCCGGTCGACGACACGATCACCTTCTCGTCGATGTCGACCTTGACGCCGGGAATGCCGGCGACATCAGAGCCGGTGGCGATGACGATGTTCTTTGTCTCGATCTCCTCGACTCTACCGTCCTCGCCGGTCACCGAGACCTTGCCGGCCGCGACCACCTTGCCGGTGCCGCGAAAGCTGTCGATCTTGTTCTTCTTGAACAGGAAGGCGACGCCGTTGACGTTCGACGACACCGTCGCATCCTTGTGCGCCATCATCTTCGTCAGGTTCAATTTCGGCGCTGGTATCTCGATACCGAGCGCGTCGAAGGAATGGCCGGCTTCGGCGAACATCTCGGAGGCATGGAGCAGCGCCTTCGACGGAATACAGCCGATGTTGAGGCAGGTGCCGCCGAAGGTCGCGTTCTTCTCGACCACCGCAACGCTGAGCCCGAGCTGCGCCGCCTTGATGGCGCAGACATAGCCGCCCGGTCCCGATCCGATGATAACGACGTCATAAGCCATGTTTGTTTCCCTTTGCTTGGCGCTCAGCGGCCGCCGCTTACATTCAGGATCGCGCCCGTCGTATAGGACGCGGCGTCGGATAGAAGATAGAGAACCGCGCCCGCGACTTCATCAGCCGTGCCGGCTCTTTTCATCGGCAGCAGGTCGCGGAACCGCTCTATCCTGTCCGGCTGCCCGCCGGAGGCATGGATCTCGGTATCGATGAGGCCGGGCCGCACCGCATTGACGCGAATGCCTTCCAGTGCGACCTCACGGGCGAGCCCGACGGTGAACGTGTCGATGGCACCCTTGGAGGCGGCATAGTCGACAAATTCGCCCGGCGAGCCCAATGTCGCTGCCGCCGACGAGATGTTGACGATCGATCCGCCCGCCCCCCCATGACGGGTCGACATGCGCTTCACCGCTTCGCGGGCACACAGGAACGAGCCGACGACATTGATGCGCATCATGCGCTCCAGCCGCGCGACGTCCATCTCGTCGACACGCGCCTTGACGTCGACGATGCCGGCATTGTTGACGAAGGCGTCGAGCCGGCCATAGGCGCGGTCGACGGCCTCGAACATGGCCACGATATCGGCCTCGCTGCCGACATCGCCCTTGACGGCTAAGGCCTCGCCGCCGCCGGCCTTGATCTCGGCGACCACTGCGTCAGCGGCAGCCTGGTTCGAGGCATAGTTGACCGCCACGCGGTAGCCGGCTTTCGATCCTAGCCGGCAGACCGCGGCGCCAATGCCGCGGCTGCCGCCGGTGACCAGCAGCACCTTTTTCGCCTCGCTCATTCCTGGCATCCCTTCAAGACAAACACATCCCACGGCACTTTCGAAAACCCGCTGCCGCCATAGGCCGAGGATTGGCGCAACGCCGGCCCGAGGTCCGGCAGGATCAGCGTCTTCGGCGCTTCGACCCCTTCGGCCGGCAGCAGTCCGATGTTGCCCTTGTCATCCGACGTGTAGATGACGCCATGCCAGGGCGTGCAGGCAGCAAGCTCCTCGCCGGTGACGTCGCCTTCGGGGCATTTGTACATCAGCGCGCCGTTCGGCCGCGACACGCCTTCGTTCCACATAACGATACCGTTGAGCACCACATTGTTGTCGAGGATCATGCGGAAGCTGTTGGTGACGGTCGCCGAGGTGCCGGTCGGCGTGAAATCGATTTCGCTGCCGCTCTGGGCGTCGCCATAGACGGCGAGCTCGATCGGACAGGCTGCATGGGCGCCGGCGGTGGCCAGCACCATGCCGGCCGCGATCGATGCGATCGAAAGCACCTTGGAAAGGCTAAGGGAACGGGTCGTCATTCTGCCGCGCAGATCCTTCCTCCGGCACGCATTCCAACAGCCGGATCAGCACCAGACCTCAGAGATCGAGTACCAGCCGTTCCGGATCCTCCAGGCTTTCCTTGACGCGGACCAGGAAGGTCACCGCTTCCTTACCGTCGACGATGCGGTGATCGTAGCTGAGTGCCAGGTACATCATCGGCCGGATCACGATCTGGCCGCCGACCACGACAGGCCGCTCCTGGATCTTGTGCATGCCCAGAATGCCCGACTGCGGCGCGTTGAGGATAGGCGTCGACATCAGCGACCCGTAAACGCCACCGTTGGAAATCGTAAACGTCCCGCCTTGCATGTCGGCGACCGACAGCTTGCCGTCGCGGGCGGCGATGCCCAGCCGGCCGATGTCCTTCTCGATCTCGGCGATCGACATCTGGTCGGCATTGCGCACGACCGGGACGACGAGGCCCTTTTCGGTGCCGACGGCGACGCCGATATGGGCATAGTTCTTGAAGATGATGTCGGTGCCGTCGATCTCGGCATTGACCGAAGGGATTTCCTTCAGCGCGTGGGTGACGGCCTTGGTGAAGAAGCCCATGAAGCCGAGCTTCACGCCGTGCTTCTTCTCGAACACGTCTTTGTATTTGGTGCGCAGCGCCATCACCGCAGACATGTCGACCTCGTTGAAGGTGGTCAGCATGGCGGCGGTCGACTGCGCTTCCTTGAGGCGGCGCGCGATGGTCTGGCGCAGCTTGGTCATGCGCACGCGCTCCTCGCGCGAGGCGTCGTCGCCGGAGGATGGCGCGCGCACGGCAACCGGTGCAGGTGCCGCCTTGGGCGTCTCTGCCGGCTGTGACGGCGCGCCTTTGGAGATGGCGTCGAGCACGTCGCTTTTCAGCACCTGGCCACGCTTTCCCGAACCGGAGATCTGGTCGACCGAGAGATTGCTTTCGGCGATCAGCTTGGCCGCGGCCGGTGCCGGCGGCATGGTGCGCGGTTCGACCGGGCCGGCGTCGCCGGCAATCTTGGCGGTCTCGGCCGCGGCCTGCTTGCCGGTCGATGCGGCATCCGGCGACGAGGCCTGCGACACCGCCTGCGGCTTGGTAGCCGGAGCGGCGGCCGCGCCACCTGCCGAAATCGAACCGAGCAGCGCGCCGACACCGACCGTCTCACCTTCCTTGACGGTGATCTCACCCAGCGTGCCGGCGGCGGCGGCAGGCACCTCCACCGTCACCTTGTCGGTCTCGAGCTCGACCAGCGGTTCATCGGCGGCGATTGTATCGCCAACCTTCTTGAACCATTTGCCGACGGTCGCTTCAGTGACGGATTCGCCGAGAGTGGGAACGCGGATTTCGGTAGCCATTGTGCCTGTCCGTTTTCTTTCGGTTCTGTTGTTCGCCCAGATATTCTCTATTCACCAAGCGCGTCTTCGAGCAAGGCGGCGAGCTGGGCGAGATGCTTCGACATCAGTCCGGTCGCCGGCGAGGCGGCGGCCGGACGGCCGGTGTAGCGCACCCGCTGATGCTTGGCGTCGATATGCGCCAGCACCCATTCCAGATACGGGTCGATGAACGACCAGGCGCCCATGTTCTTGGGCTCCTCCTGGCACCACACCATCTCGGCATTTCGGAACCGCGACAGTTCGGTGATCAGCGCCTTTGCCGGGAACGGATAAAGCTGCTCGACGCGCAGCAGATAGATGTCGTTGATGCCGCGCTTCTCGCGCTCCTCATAGAGGTCGTAATAGACCTTGCCCGAACACAGCACGACGCGGCGGATCTTTGAATCCTTGACCAGCTTGATCGCCTGGCCGGAAAGCAGCTGCGCATCGTCCCACAAAAGCCGGTGGAACGAGCTTTCGCCCGAAATTTCCGGCAGCGTCGACACTGCCCGCTTATGGCGCAGCAGCGACTTCGGCGTCATCAGGATCAGCGGCTTGCGGAAGTCGCGCTTCAGCTGCCGGCGCAATATGTGGAAGTAGTTGGCCGGCGTCGTGCAGTTGGCCACTTGCATGTTGTCTTCGGCGCAAAGCTGCAGGAAGCGTTCGAGCCGGGCCGAAGAGTGTTCCGGACCCTGGCCTTCATAGCCATGCGGCAACAGGCAGACGAGGCCCGACATTCTGAGCCACTTGCGCTCTCCGCTGGAGATGAACTGGTCGAACACCACCTGGGCACCGTTGGCGAAGTCGCCGAACTGCGCTTCCCACAAGGTCAGCGCCTTCGGCTCGGCCAGGCTGTAGCCATATTCGAAGCCCAGCACCGCCTCTTCCGACAGCATCGAGTTGATGACTTCGTAGCCGGCTTGAGCCGCCGACAGATTGTTGAGCGGGATGTAGCGGGTCTCGTCGCGCTGGTCGTAGAGCACGGAATGGCGCTGCGAGAAGGTGCCGCGTTCGGAATCCTGCCCCGACAGGCGGATTGGATTGCCGTCGAGCAGGATGGCGCCGAAGGCCAGCGCCTCGGCCGTCGACCAGTCGATGCCTTCGCCCGACTCGATCGCCTGACGTCGGTTTTCGAGGAAGCGGATGATCGTCTTGTGCGCCTCGAAATCCTTCGGCACCTCGGTCAGCTTCTTGCCGATTTCCTTCAGCGTCTTCACCGGCACGGCGGTCTTGCCGCGCCGCTGTTCGTCCTGGTTGTCGGCGGTGCGCAGGCCCGACCAGGCGCCGTCCAGCCAATCGGCCTTGTTGGGCTTGTAGTGCTGGCCGACTTCCCATTCCGATTCCAGATGCGCCCGCCAGTCGGCCTTGAGCTGGTCGAGCTCGGCCTGGCTAATATGGCCCTCGGCGATCAGCCGGTCGCCATAGATCTGGACCGTCGTCTTGTGGGTGCGGATGTTACGATACATGATCGGCTGGGTGAAGGCCGGCTCGTCGCCCTCATTGTGGCCGAAGCGGCGATAGCAGAACATATCGACCACAACAGGCTTGAAGAACTTCATGCGGAATTCGATCGCCACCTTGGTGGCGTGCACCACGGCTTCCGGGTCGTCGCCATTGACGTGGAAGATCGGCGCCTCGATCATCTTGGCCACGTCTGATGGATAGGGCGACGAGCGCGAGAAGCGCGGGTTGGTGGTGAAACCGATCTGGTTGTTGATGATGAAGTGCAGCGTGCCGGCGACGCGGTGGCCGCGCAGGCCGGACAGGCCGAGGATCTCGGCGATCACGCCCTGACCGGCGAAGGCGGCATCGCCATGCAGCAAGAGCGGCAGCACCTTGGCGCGCTCTTCCAGCGGCACGATCTCCTCGCGGCTGCGGCCGAACAGGTAATCCTGCTTGGCGCGCGCCTTGCCCATCACCACCGGATCGACGATTTCCAGATGCGAGGGATTGGCAGTCAGGGACAGATGCACCTTGTTGCCGTCGAACTCGCGGTCCGACGAGGCGCCGAGATGGTACTTGACGTCGCCCGAGCCCTCGACCTCGTCGGGTGCGGCCGAGCCGCCCTTGAACTCGTGGAAGATGGCGCGGTGCGGCTTGGCCATCACCTGGGAGAGCACGTTCAGCCGGCCGCGATGCGCCATGCCGAGCACGATCTCCTTCATGCCGAGCTGGCCGCCGCGCTTGACGATCTGCTCCAGCGCCGGGATCAGCGCTTCACTGCCATCGAGGCCGAAGCGCTTGGTGCCCTTGTACTTGACGTCGATGAACTGCTCGAAGCCTTCGGCCTCGACCAGCTTCTGCAGGATCGCCTTCTTGCCGGTGGCGGTGAAGGTGATCTCCTTGTCGGCGCCCTCGATGCGGGCCTGGATCCAGGCCTTTTCCTCGGGGTCCGAAATATGCATGAACTCGACGCCGAGCGTCGAGCAATAGGTTCGGGTCAGGATTTCCAGCATCTGCCGGATGGTGCCGAATTCAAGCCCGAGCACATTGTCGAGGAAGATCGGCCGGTCATAGTCGGCTTCGGTGAAGCCATAGTTCTCCGGCGACAGCTCGTTGTAATCCTCGAGCGGCTTGGCGATGCCGAGCGGATCGAGATTGGCGTGCAGATGGCCGCGCATGCGGTAGGCGCGGATCATCATGATGGCGCGCACCGAATCGCGCGTCGCCTGGTGCACGTCGGCATCGGACAGGACGACGCCGTTGGTGACCGCCTTGTCCTTGACCTTCTTTTCGATCGTCTTCTCGACGATGCCCCAATTGCCGTCGAGCGCCGACACCAGTTCGCCATTCGCCTGCAGCGGCCAGGAGGGCTTGGCCCATGAGGCGCCCTTGGCGTTCCTGCGCACATCGCCGGAATCGTCCTTCAGCCCGGCGAAGAACTCCTGCCATTCGGGATTGACCGAAGCTGGATCGTCCTCATAGGCGGCGTAGAGCGCGTCGATGTAATCGGCGTTGCCGCCATAGAGGAATGAGGTGAGCGAAAATTGGTCGTTGGCCTGATCTTGTCTTGCCATTTTTGTCCGCGGAGCCTGGCTCCGTCTCCTGTTTTTGGAGGGGAGTAGGGCAGTAGGGGAGTAAGGCAGTAGGGAAAGCAGGCGGTTGCCGCCGCTCGTCCCGTTCTTCCTATTCCCCTACTGCCATACTGCCCTACTCCCTTACTGCCTTAACCCTTGATCGCCTCGACCAGCGTCGTGCCTAGCCGCGCCGGCGAGGGCGATACTTTTATCCCAGCCGATTCCATCGCCGCGATCTTGTCTTCCGCCCCGCCCTTGCCGCCGGAGATGACCGCGCCCGCATGGCCCATGGTGCGGCCGGCCGGCGCCGTGCGCCCGGCGATGAAACCGGCCATCGGCTTGCTTCGGCCACGCTTGGCTTCGTCCTTGAGGAACTGCGCGGCGTCTTCCTCGGCGGAACCGCCGATCTCGCCGATCATGATGATCGACTTGGTCTCGTCATCGGCGAGGAACATTTCGAGCACGTCGATGAATTCGGTGCCCTTGACGGGGTCGCCGCCAATGCCAACGGCGGTGGTCTGGCCGAGGCCGACATTGGTGGTCTGGAACACTGCCTCATAGGTAAGCGTTCCCGACCGCGAAACAACGCCGACCGAGCCCTTGCGGAAGATGTTTCCGGGCATGATGCCGATCTTGCATTCGTTGGGCGTCAGCACGCCCGGGCAGTTCGGCCCGATCAGCCGCGACGTCGAGCGGTCGAGCCGCGCCTTGACCTTGATCATGTCCATCACCGGGATACCTTCGGTGATGCAGATGATCAGCGGGATCTCGGCCTCAATCGCTTCCAGGATGGCCTCGGCGGCACCCGCCGGCGGCACATAGACGACCGAGGCGTTGGCGCCGGTCTTTTCCTTGCCCTCGGCGACGGTGGCGAAGATCGGCAGGCTCTCGCCCTTCGCGCCGGTCCACGTCTCGCCACCCTTCTTCGGGTGGATGCCGCCGACCATTTTCGTGCCGTGATAAGCCAGCGCCTGTTCGGTGTGGAACGTGCCGGTCTTGCCGGTCAGGCCCTGCACCAGCACCTTGGTGTTCTTGTCGACGAGAATGGACATTTTTTGCGACCTGATCAGTGATTGCGGAAGGGGTTCATGGCGACCACGGAGCCATAAGACTGCCCGTGGTTGAGGTCTTCGGTGTAGAGTATCTTGACGCCAAGGCGCTCGGCGGCGGCGATGATGGCGCCATTCCAATATGAAATCTGGTAGCGTTGCGCGTTCGCGATGCCCCGCATTACAACGGCGCTATCCAGATCTTGGCAGGGCTTCATGGAGATCGCGGCGACCCATTCGGCCGCCTTCGCCGGCGCCAGTGTGACCTCAGCTCGCTTGGTCACGTTGACATAGAACTCCTGCAGCACCTGTGCGGAGGTCGAATAGTCTTCCTTGGCGATCAACTCCACGGCGCGCTCATACTTCGCGCGCTCGGCCTTGTGTCCGATGGCGGCATAGACGAGGATGTTCGTGTCGAGGAAGCAGTCAGCGATCATAGAGAGCTTCCCGGTTCCATTTCTTGCCACCCATGTCGCCTGCCGCCTCGCGGGCGAGCCGCAGAAGGGCCTGCCGTGCCTCGTCCTTGGCGTACCGCTTGGCGGCCACTGCCGAGAAAAACTCCCGCACCATGGCGTTGACGGTCGTTCGCTGTTCGGCGGCCGTCAGCTTGACCTGCTCCAAGACCTCGTCTTCGACTGCCAGAGTGATGTTCTTCATTTCTCTTTTCTCCTGCGCCTACTTCACACAGTATATGTGTAACTGTGTGGCAGTCGCAAGTTCGTTACAGCCGCTTCAGGTCGGCGACGGTGAGGTCGCTTTTGGCATTGCCGGTGTTGAGCGTCGTTGCCGGCTCGAACATCAGCACCACGGGTTCCGCAGTCAGCGAGCGCGGCCGGTGTTCGACGCCGCGCGGTACGACGATGAAATCGCCCTCGCCGAGCTCGACCGGACCGTCGCGGAAATCGATGGCGATACGCCCGCGCAGCACGAGGAAGGCTTCGTCCTCATTGTCATGCGCATGCCAGTCGAACATCTCGCCGAACTTGGCGACCTTCGCCTGGCTGTCGTTGACGTCGCCGGCGATATGCGGATCGAAGACCTTGGTGATGGTCCGATCCGCCGCCTCGACGAGGTTTATCTTGCGCGGAGGCATCCGCTCAGCCCTTCACCGCCGCCACGATCTTCTTGGCTGCGTCGTCGAGATCATCGGCCGACACCACGTTGAGGCCGCTGTCGTTGATGATCTTCTTGCCGAGCTCGGCATTGGTGCCTTCCAGGCGCACCACCAGCGGCACTTCCAGCCCGACTTCCTTGACCGCGGCAATGACGCCCTCGGCAATGATGTCGCACTTCATGATGCCGCCGAAGATGTTGATCAGGATACCCTTGACCGCCGGATCCCTGGTGATGATCTTGAACGCCGCCGTCACCTTCTCCTTGGACGCGCCACCGCCGACATCGAGGAAGTTGGCCGGCTCGGCGCCATAGAGCTTGATGATGTCCATCGTCGCCATGGCGAGGCCGGCGCCGTTGACCATGCAGCCGATATTGCCGTCGAGCGCGACATAGGCGAGGTCGTATTTCGACGCCTCGATTTCCTTTTCGTCCTCTTCGGTTGTGTCGCGCAGTTCGAGCACGTCGGGGTGGCGGAACAGCGCGTTGTTGTCGAACGACACTTTCGCGTCGAGCACGCGCAGCCGGCCGTTCTTCATGACGATCAGCGGGTTGACCTCGAGCAGGCTCATGTCCTTCTCGACGAAGGCCTTGTAGAGGATCGGGAACAGCGTATCGCCGTCCTTGGCCGCATCGCCGTCGAGCTTGAGCGCGCCGTTGAGCGCCTTCAGGTCGGCTGCCGTGACGCCTTTTTCCGGATCGATGGCGACGGTGATGATCTTTTCGGGCGTGTCATGGGCGACCGCTTCGATGTCCATGCCGCCCTCGGTCGAGACGACGAAGGCGATGCGGCCGACCGAACGGTCGACCAGGATCGACAGATAGAGCTCGCGCTCGATGTCGGCGCCGTCTTCGATGTAGAGGCGGTTGACCTGCTTGCCGGCCGGACCGGTCTGCTTGGTCACCAGCGTGTTGCCCAGCATCTCGTTGGCGTTGGCGATGACGTCGGCCACCGATTTCGCCAGCCGCACGCCGCCCTTGGCGTCCGGGCCGAGCTCGCTGAATTTGCCCTTGCCGCGTCCGCCGGCATGGATCTGGCTCTTCACCACATAGAGCGGGCCCGGCAGCGCCTTGGCGGCGGCTTCCGCTTCGCTCGCCTTGAACACCGGCACGCCTTCGGCCACCGGCGCGCCAAAGCTCTTCAGCAGCGCCTTGCCCTGATACTCATGGATGTTCATCTGGATGGTCTCCGGATCGACTGGGGGTTCACTTGCTGGAGATTCATTTGGAGGCGAGTTGCGGCGCGATCTTGACGCAGGCCTCGGTCAGGCCCTGCACCGTCGCCACAGAGGAGTCGAACATCTTCTGCTCGCTCTTGTTGAGTTCGATCTCGATGATGCGCTCGACGCCGCCGGCGCCGATCACCACGGGAACGCCGACATAGGTGTTCTTGACGCCATACTGGCCGGAGAGATACGCCGCGCAGGGCAGCACGCGCTTCTTGTCCTTGAGATAGGCTTCGGCCATCGAGATCGCCGAAGCGGCCGGCGCGTAATAGGCCGAACCGGTCTTGAGCAGGCCGACGATCTCGGCGCCGCCGTCGCGGGTGCGCTGCACGATCTGGTCGAGCTTCTCCTTCGAGGTCCAGCCCATCTTGATGAGGTCGGGCAGCGGAATGCCCGATACCGTCGAATAGCGGATCATCGGCACCATGGAATCGCCGTGGCCGCCGAGCACGAAGGCGGTGACGTCCTCGACCGAGACCTTGAATTCCTCTGCCAGGAAATAGCGGAAGCGCGCGCTGTCAAGCACGCCGGCCATGCCGACGACATGGCTGTTGGGCAGGCCTGAGAACTTCTGCAGCGCCCAGACCATGGCGTCGAGCGGGTTTGTGATGCAGATGACGAAGGCCTTCGGCGCGTACTTCTTCAGCCCGGCGCCGACCTGTTCCATGACCTTGAGGTTGATGCCCAAAAGGTCGTCGCGGCTCATGCCGGGCTTGCGCGGCACGCCGGCGGTGACGATGCAGACGTCGGCCCCTTCGATGCCGGCATAGTCGTTGATGCCGGTGAGCCTGGAGTCGAAGCCATCGACAGGCGACGACTGCGCGATATCGAGCCCCTTGCCCTGCGGGATACCTTCGGCAATATCGAACAGCACCACGTCGCCGAGGTCCTTGAGGCCGATCATGTGAGCGAGCGTGCCGCCGATCATGCCAGAGCCGATAAGCGCTATCTTGTTGCGTGCCATGTGAGGATGTTTTCCCTTTGTCGGTGACGACGTCTCAAATCTCTGGTGATTTGATGGCGGCGTCGAAGAAGAGGCCGGAATGCTGCGGGGAACCGCGAATTTTCGCCGCACCCAATAGCCCCGGCACGGAAAAAATTCAAACGATTATTTTGGTGTCAGTATTTTCAATCGGTTAGATCATTTGGGATTTACGTAAACGTCAAAGTTTGTAAGCCGACTTGGGAAGAAATAGCCGACGAAGATGGAAATCGTAAGGCTGGATGCAGGCGATGACGCCCTTGTGATGGCGGTCGCCAAATCTCCCCCTTGAGGGCAGGCTATCGCATATGGAATTCCTGAGATGTCTGCCCGGCACGTACCCCCACTCCTAACCCCTCCCCACACGGGGGAGGGAGACTTCCGTTGGCGCTGACCCAGGAGCATCGCCTGTCTTTTCGGCGCCAACAAGAATTAAAGGCACGCGGCAGCGTTCCCTCCCCCTTGTGGGGAGGGGTTAGGGTGGGGGTTCTTCTTCGCAAGAATCCATGTGCGATAGCCCTGCCCGCAAGGGGGGAGATGTCACCGAAGGCGACAGAGGGGGTCGCCGCGCGTGACGCGCTGGCGCCATCTGTGCCGCGCCCGGTCGAACCAACCCCCCTGGCCTGCCGGCCATCGCCCCCTCGAGGGGGAGATCCATTGCCACGCGATTTCGCCAATCTTCAACGAAGCAGGAATGAGCGGGGCGCCTAAGCTGCCAATCGCTTTTCTTTAGGCCTGCGCCTGCGACGCTTCCGACACCGCCGGCTTTCCTTTCTGCCGCTCCGCCCAATCCTCCAGCCAGTCGCGGCTTTGCATCTCGATCAGCCGCGATGCGGTGCGCTCGAACTCGAAGACTTCGACGCCGCGCTTGGCTGCATAAAGTGCTTGCGGCGGCGCTTCGGCGCTCGCCACCAGCCGCATACGATGGTCGTAGAGCGTGTCGATCAGCAGGATGAAGCGCTTGGCCTCGTTGCGTTTACCTTCGCCGAGCACCGGGACGTGGTCGATGAAAATGGTTGAGAAGCGCCCGGCGATCGCCAGGAAATCACGCGCGCCAAGCGGCTTCTCGCAGAGATCGGCGAAGGAGAACCGCGCCGCATCGCCCGCCGCACGCGGCACGATCACCTGCCGCCCTTTGAGGGCAATCGATGTCTCGGCGGTCGGCGCGCCCCGCGTCATGGCTTGCCAGGCCTCGTCGAGTAGCTGGTCCGCCGCCGCGTCGGCCGGCGTGACATAGACCGGTGTCCGGGCGAGCTTGTCCAGCCGGTAGTCCTTGTCGGCATCGAGCGCCAGCACCTGTGTGTGCCGCTCCAGTATGCCGATGAAGGGCAGGAAAAGCTGGCGGTTCAGCCCGTCGCGGTAGAGGTTTTCCGGCGCCACATTCGAGGTGGCGACCAGCACCACGCCGCTGGCAAACAGCGCCGAAAACAACCTGGACAGGATCATCGCGTCGGCAATGTCGGTAACCGAGAACTCGTCGAAGCACAGCACCCAGGCTTGCTCGGCAAGGGCCTTGGCCACCGGCGGGATCGGATCGTCTTCCCTGACGTCGCCATTCTTGCGCGCCTGCCGGTGCTTCTGGATACGGTCCTGCACGTCGGCCATGAAGTCGTTGAAGTGGACGCGGCGCTTGCGCCGCACCGGCAGCAAGTCGAAGAACATGTCCATCAGCATGGTCTTGCCGCGGCCGACGCCGCCATGGATGTAGAGGCCTTTGACGGCCTCATGCGTCTCGCGCTTGCGGGCGAACAGCCAGCCCAGCGCGCTCGACTTATGCGCCAGCCGCTTGGCCGAGATCTCATCGGTCAGCCGGTCGAGCGCCGCAACGATCCGTTCCTGCGCCGGATCGCGGTCGATCGTACCGGTTTCCACCAGATGGTCGTAGCGCTGCCTAACGGTCGCATGGGTCTGGAGGCCGTCACGCAGATGCATCGGTCACGTCGTTCTGGAGCGATTCCGGGAACCGGAATTGCGTAAAACAAAAACTATCTCGTAAGCGAAATCGGCTGGCCGTTGGAAGTCTGGCCGTCGAATTTCGAGCCGCCCGAGGAATAGAGCCGCGCCAGCGCACCGCCGCTCTCGTCATAGAGCGTCAGCTGCTTGCCGGCGACGTTCCACGACTTGATGCCGTCCATCGGCGCCGGGCAATGCAGCGGACCGGCGCGGAAGCCGGCGCCGAATTTGGTCTGCGGTGTCGCCACCTTGCAGCTCTGGCCCGCAACGCTGGCGTTCCAGACACCGGCGACGCTGGCGGCGGTCACGTCCGAAGCGCCGGCCGGCGCCGAACCATCCGAAGGCAGCGCGGCGACCTGCGTGTTCGCCGGAGCGGTCGGGAATTGCGAAGGGTCGGTGGTGCCGGGCGATGCCGGCGGCGGCAGTTGGTTCGCCGTCACCTTGCCGGCGGGCGCGGCCTCCAGCGGTGCCGGCTGCTGGTCATCCATCGAGGAAAAACGTGAGGTCGAACAGCCGCTCGCAACGAGCGCCGCCAGCGATACGGCCACCAGACCGGTTTTCGAAAAAGTCATTCCAACCTCCGTCGGATCCGGCTGGGGGGAAGCCGTCCGCACAATCTCACCCCCACCAAGATGGAGAAGGTGGCGAAATTTCAACCCGATATGGTTAAAATACAGTTTGCAGCCAGAAGTGTTGCAATTTTATCGCAATGGGGACGGCTGACCGCTTGTCGCCCGTCGCTTGGGAATTCCGGTCAACACTTCGTCGGTGGACGCTTGCGCGAACCGCCTTAGCGCCTATGTCTGGAAACGAAACCCTGCTGGAGCCGCAAATTGGCCGCGAGAAAGACTGCCGCCAATCGCTATTACAGCGGCCCGCCCAGCGACCATTTCGACGGCGCATTGTTCTTCAATCCCGACGGCCAGCCACCCGGCCGTTTCGCCGACCTGCTGAAATGGCAGTTGAATGGCCAGCGCTCGAAATGGCCGGCGAGCGATGCAAGCCCCTTTCCGCAGGCGAAACCGACGGCTCGGGTCGAGGGCGCTGCGCTGGAAGTGACCATGGTTGGTCATTCCACCTTGCTGGTCCAGACGGCCGGTCTGAACATTCTTACCGATCCGGTGTGGTCGCTGCGCGCGTCGCCGCTTTCCTTCGCCGGACCAAAACGCATCAATGCGCCAGGCATCGCCTTTGCCGACCTGCCGTCGATCGACCTCGTTCTGGTCAGCCACAACCACTATGACCATCTCGACCTCGCCACGTTGAAGCGGCTGAAGGCCGGCCACGACCCGCTGGTGCTCACTCCGCTCGGCAACGACGCCATCATCGAAGCCGCCGTGCCCGGCATGCGACTGTCGGCGCATGACTGGGGCGACAGGGTCGAGATCGGCAATGGCGCCGCCGTCCATGTCGAGCCGGTGCATCACTGGTCGGCGCGTGGCGCCCGCGACCGGCGCATGGCGCTGTGGGCCGGCTTCGTCGTCGAAACGCCTGACAGCAAGCTCTATTTCGCCGGCGACACCGGCTTCCACGATGGCATCAACTACCGGCTGATGGCTGAGAAACATGGCGGTTTCCGCTTCGCCATCCTGCCGATCGGCGCCTATGAGCCGCGCTGGTTCATGGCGCCGCAGCACCAGAACCCCTGGGAGGCGGTGCAAGGCATGGCGCTGTGCAATGCCGCCCATGCCGCCGGCTGCCACTGGGGCACTTTCCAGCTCACCGACGAGCCGATCGACGAGCCGGCGCGCAAATTGACCGAGGCGCTTGACGATCAAGGCATCCCCCGCGAGCGCTTTCGCGCCTTGCGGCCGGGTGAGGTATGGGATGTGCCGGAGCACATAGCGCCCTGATCGGTTTCGACGGAACCCCAGCGCGGCAACCGCGTTTTCATGTGGTTGAAAAATCTGCCGGTTTGCGAGGCATTGCCATGCTCAAATGGATCGTCGTTCTCCTGATCGTCGCCGCGGCGGCGAGTCTGCTCGGCATGCCGGCGCTGGCAGGTGCCGCCGCCACCGGTGCGCGCATCCTTATCGGCATCGTTCTGATCATTTTCCTGCTGATGGTGCTGGGCATTTTCGCCGTCACGTAAGTCCGGCGCTTTCGCCGTGACCAAGCGGCTGCGCACTGGTAATTCCTGCCCGTTTCCGCCATATAGCGCCAAACGGATACGGAATTTTTCGGAGCAATGGCCAGCACCGCCCCTTTCGCCAAGATGAACGGTATCGGCAACGAGATCATCGTTGCCGATATGCGTGGCCGTGCCGATCGGGTGACGGCGGCGGCGGCGATTGCGCTGAATGCCGATGCCGCGACCAGCTTCGACCAGATCATGGCGATCCATGACGCCAGGACGCCGGGCACCGCCTTTTTCATCGACATCTTGAATTCCGATGGAACCAGCGCCCAGGCCTGCGGCAATGGCATGCGCTGCGTCGTCCAGGCGCTCGCCGCCGAGACCGGCCAGAAGATCTTCACCTTCGAAACCGTGGCAGGCATCCTCAATGCGCGCGAACATGCCGACGGTTCGATCTCGGTCGACATGGGCACGCCGCGCTTCGGCTGGCAGGATATCCCGCTGGCCGAGGAGTTCCGCGACACCCGGATGATCGAGCTGCAGATCGGCCCGATCGACGCGCCGGTGCTGCATTCACCCTCGGTCGTCTCGATGGGCAATCCGCACGCCATCTTCTGGGTCGACAATGACGTCTGGTCCTATGAGCTCGACCGCTTCGGCCCGCTGCTCGAGAACCACCCGATGTTCCCCGAGCGCGCCAACATCACCATCGCTCAGGTTACTTCGCCCGAAACGATGATCATCCGCACCTGGGAGCGCGGCGCCGGACTGACCAAGGCCTGCGGCTCGGCCGCCTGCGCCGCCGTCGTGGCCGCTGCCCGCACCAACCGGACCGGCCGCAGCGTCAGTCTGTTGACCCCCGGCGGCGGCATGCTGCATGTCGAATGGCGCGACGATGACCACGTGGTCCTGACGGGCGCCGCCGAATGGGAATTTTCCGGCAGCTTCGACCCGTCGAACGGGACATGGGCCCGCGACACCGAAAGCGCGGCCTGATGTCCGCTCTGCCCAAGAGCCCGATGTCCCAGGGCATCGATGTCGTCACCTTCGGCTGTCGGCTCAACACCTATGAATCGCAGGTGATGCGGCGCGAGGCTGAAAGTGCCGGTCTGGGCGCGCTGGAAGGTGGCGCCATGATCTTCAACACCTGCGCCGTGACAGGCGAAGCAGTGCGCCAGGCCAAGCAGGCGATCCGCAAGGCGCGCCGCGACAACCCGCAGGCGCGCATCATCGTCACCGGCTGCGCCGCGCAGACCGAGCCTGAAAAATTCGCCGCCATGGACGAGGTCGATCTCGTGCTCGGCAATGAAGAGAAGCTGAAGGCCAACTCCTATCGCGCACTGCCGGATTTCGGCGTCAACGACACCGAAAAGGCACGCGTCAACGATATCTTTTCGGTGCGTGAGACCGCAGGCCACATGGTCGACGCCATCGAGGGCCGGGCACGCGCCTTCGTCCAGGTGCAGAATGGCTGCGACCACCGCTGCACCTTCTGCATCATTCCCTACGGCCGCGGCAATTCGCGCTCGGTGCCGATGGGCGCCGTGGTCGAGCAGGTCAAGCGGCTCGCCGGCAACGGCTATGCCGAGATCGTTCTGACCGGCGTCGACATGACATCATTCGGCGCCGATCTGCCGGGCGCGCCGAAGCTCGGCAGGCTGGTGAAAACAATCCTGAAACAGGTGCCGGACGTGAAGCGCCTGCGGCTGTCCTCCATCGATTCGATCGAGGCCGACGACGATCTGCTCAACGCCATCGCCACCGAGCCGCGGCTGATGCCGCATCTGCATCTGTCGCTGCAGTCGGGCGACGACATGATCCTGAAGCGGATGAAGCGCCGGCATCTGCGCGACCAGTCGATCCGCTTCTGCGAGGATGTGCGCAAGCTGCGCCCCGGTATCGTCTTCGGCGCCGACATCATCGCCGGCTTCCCGACCGAGACCGACGAAATGTTCGAGAACTCGGAAAAAATCGTCGAGGAGTGTGGCCTGACCCATCTCCACGTCTTCCCGTTCAGCCCACGCGAAGGCACGCCTGCCGCGCGCATGCCCCAGCTCCGCCGTGAATTGGTCAAGCAGCGCGCCGCCCGGCTGCGCGCCGCCGGTGAAGTTGCGTATATCAGGCATCTGTCGTCGCTCACCGGTACGCGTCAGTCGATCCTGATCGAGCGCGACGGCCTTGGCCGCACCGAGGGTTTTACGCTTGCCGCACTCGGCACGGGCGCACCGGGTGAGATCGTCGAGGCCGATATATCAGGCCACGATGGTAGCAGGCTGATCGCGGCGCCCCTCGCCGCCCGCGCGGCCTGAGAAACGCAAAGCATGGCTGGTTTTTTCAAGAAGATATTTTCGTTCGGCAAGAAAGAGGTGGTCGAGGAGCGGGTCGACGAGACCGCCCCGCTGCCGCCGATCAAATGGGAAGCGCTCGAGGCGCTGAAGCCGGCGGCCGAGCAGGTCGTTCCGGAGTTCTTGAAGCGTGACGAGCTGGAGCGCGAGGCGGAAACTGCGCCGACGCCGACGACGGTCGAGCCGGAAGTGATCCCCGCGCCGGAATCGGCGCCTGTCGAGAAGCCGGTGCCCGAGCCGGCACCGGCCATTCCGCCAGCACCGGAGCCGACTATTCCCTCCGAGCCGGAACCCCTGCCGGAGCCCGAGCCGGAAGAAGAACCCGCGCCCGAGACGCCTGCCGAGCCGCCGGCGCCCGAGGAGATACCAACACCTCCCGCCGTTCCGGAGCCTGCTCCCGAACCGCAGCCGCAGGAGGTCCCGCCACCCGCGCCGGCCGAGCCGGAGATCGTCCCGTCACGCCCGGAACAGCAGCCGGAACCGGAACCGGTCGAAGTGCCGACGCCTGCCGAGGTTCCGGCCGAGACACCAGCCCCGATCGAGGTGCCGACACCGGGGCCGGCCCCTGCTCAGCCATTATCAGAGGTCAGCGCCGCCCCTCATCCGCCTGCTGGCACCTTCTCTCCGTCTGAAGACGGGGAGAAGGAAGAAGTTTCAGCACCGACGCCCGAAGCCCCGCCTGCCGAAATCGCACCTCCCATTCGCCAGCCGGCGCCGATCGAATCGCAGCCGGTCATTGCGGAAATTGCGCCCGAGCCGCAGTCTCTTCCACAACCCGCGCCGGAGCCAAAAGCCGCACCCGGCAAGGTGACCGTCACCAAGAAGGTCGAGCAGAAGGCCGAGCCACAGAAGGCGCCGGAGCCGGCACCGAGGCGCTCATGGTTCCAGCGCATGAAGGACGGGCTTGCCCGCTCCTCCAAGGAGCTCACCGGCAACATTGCCGGCGTCTTCACCAAGCGCAAGCTGGACGAAGAGACTTTGCAGGACCTTGAGGATGTGCTGATCCGTGCCGATCTCGGCATGGAGACGGCCTTGCGCGTTACCGACGCGCTGGCCGCCAGCCGCTACGGCAAGGACGTCTCCGACACCGAGGTCCGCGCCATCATGGCAGCCGAGGTGGAAAAAGTGCTGGCCCATGTCGCCATGCCGCTGGAGCTCGACCTTTCACACAAGCCGCATGTCATCCTGGTGGTCGGTGTCAACGGCACCGGCAAGACCACAACTATCGGCAAGCTGGCCGCCAAGCTCACCGATGGTGGCCTGTCGGTGATGCTCGCCGCCGGCGACACCTTTCGCGCCGCCGCGATCGAGCAACTGAAGATCTGGGGCGAGCGGACGAAATCGCCTGTGATCGCCTCAAAGATCGGCGCCGATGCCGCGGGACTGGCCTATGACGCCTTCGAGAAGGCCAAGGAGGCCGGTTCCGACGTGCTGATCATCGACACCGCCGGCCGCCTGCAGAACAAGACTGAACTGATGGCGGAGCTCGAAAAGATCGTCCGCGTGCTTGGCAAACTCGACCCGGAAGCACCGCACACCGTGCTGCAGACGGTCGACGCCACCACCGGCCAGAACGCGCTCAACCAAGTCGAGATCTTCCGCAATATCGCCGGCGTCAACGGCCTGGTGATGACCAAGCTGGACGGCACGGCGCGCGGCGGTATTCTGGTGGCGATCGCGGCAAAGCACAAATTGCCGGTCTATTTCATCGGCGTCGGCGAACAGGTCGACGACCTCGAACCTTTCTCGGCAAGCGAATTCGCCAGGGCGATCGCTGGAGTAGCTTAACAAGCATGTCCCAAAAAGTTGCAGACTTTTTGGATCAGATCATGCGCAAGAAAGAGATTCCATGAACCCACCCATTCTCGAACGCGATCCGTCGGACCCGCAGAAGCAGAAGAAGGAAGGCGTCAATCCGCTGCTCAAGCTAGTGCTGGAGCTGGGTCCGTTGATGGTGTTCTTCTTCGCCAATGCGCGCGGCGGATGGCTGGTGCAGAAATTCCCTGTTCTGGCCGAGTTCGGCGGGCCGATTTTCGTCGCCACCGGGCTGTTCATGGCCGCCACGGCAATCGCCCTGATCGCCTCGTGGCTGCTCACCCGCACCTTGCCGATCATGCCGATGGTGTCGGGCGTCGTCGTCTTCATCTTCGGCGCGCTGACGCTCTATCTGCAGGACGACATCTTCATCAAGATGAAGCCGACCATCGTCAACACGCTGTTCGGCGGCGTGCTGCTCGGCGGGCTCTACTTCGGCAAGTCGCTGCTTGGCTATGTCTTCGATTCGGCCTTCAGCCTCGACGCCGAAGGCTGGCGGAAACTGACCTTCCGCTGGGGCCTGTTCTTCCTGTTCCTGGCCATCGTCAATGAGGTGGTGTGGCGCAATTTTTCCACCGACGCCTGGGTTACTTTCAAGGTCTGGGGCATCATGCCGATCACGCTTCTGTTCACCTTCAGCCAGATGCCGCTGATCCTGCGTCATTCACTCGAGGACAAGGCCGGCAAAGAAGAGAGAACCGGAAAGTAGAAAAAGCGGTTCTGCGTTCGTGAAACAATGAACCGTTCTGGGGAGAGGGACATGGAATTCATCACCACGCGCGACCAGTTGAGGACGATCTACAAGACGCCACGGCCGACCGACGGTTCTATCCGCAAGGAGCTGAAAAAACTTGACGGCCATTGCCGCTCCTTCATCGGCAAGAGCCCGTTCGTGCTGATCGGCTCGTCCGACGGTGCCGGCAATGCCGACGTGACGCCGAAGGGCGACAAGCCGGGCTTTGCCACCGTTCTCGACGACACCACCATCGCCATTCCCGATCGGCCCGGCAACAACCGGCTCGACACGTTGGAAAACATTCTCCTCAATCCCTCTGTCGGGCTGCTCTTCCTCATTCCCGGCATGAACGAGACGCTGCGCGTCAACGGCGATGCCCGCATCACCGTCGACGCAAATTTGCGCGAACGCCTCGCCGTCGACGGCAGGGAGCCGCAAAGCGTCGTCGTGGTCAGCGTCAAGGCCGCCTACATGCACTGCGCAAAAGCCTTCATGCGCTCGGACCTGTGGAAGCCGGAAACCTGGTACGACCGTGCGACGCTGCCGACGCTCGGCCAGATCATGCGCGATCAGCTGGCGGTTGCCGATTCCGCCGAGGCGACCGACCGCTGGCTCGACGAGGAATACAAGAAGACGATGTGGTAGGTTTCCGGACGCGATTCGCGTCTGGACCGATTCCATACCTTGCTGAACATCCTTGCCATTTCCGGCAGCCTGCGCGCGGCTTCCACCAATTCGGCGCTGATCGCCGCACTGGCCCGCGAAGCGCCGTCCGGCTGCCGCGTCACCGTCCATGACGGGCTTGGCCGTCTGCCCATCTTCAATCCCGATGATGAGGGCGAGCGGACGCCGCTCGAAGCCTCCAAGCTGATCGATGCCGTCACCCGAGCCGACGGCGTGATCGTCTCCTGTCCGGAATATGCCCATGGCGTGCCGGGCGGGCTGAAGAACGCCCTCGACTGGCTGGTCTCGCGCGACGCCGCCGTCGCCAAGCCCGCCATGCTGGTGCACGCCTCGCCGCGCTCGCTGTTCGCTCGCGCCGCACTGGCCGAGATCATGCGCACTATGTCATTCGCGTTGTGCGAGGATATGCTGGAGATTGTGCTGTTGGGGAAGAAGCAGCCGGAGGTCGAGAGCATCCTGGCGGAGCCGGCGAACCGGCTGGCGATGCGCGATGCGCTGAATGCTTTCGCGGACTTTATCCGCGCCCGTTGAGTGCCGACCCACCACGCATTCGTCATCCTAGGGCGAAGCAAGGAGCGAAGCGACGCGGCGCAGACCCTAGGATCCATGCCGCGACCTTTGCCGAGAATGCATCGGTCCAAGAAGGGCAGCCTAACGTTGGATACTACACGGACCGCCAAAGACAGTATTGCACCGTTGTGCCCTGCTCGAAAGTCGCGGCATGGATCCTAGGGTCTCCGCGACGTCGCTTCGCGACTGCTTCGCCCTAGGATGACGAAGGAAAGGGGCTTCGCCATGCCTTCGAAATCAACCCTTTCGCAGCGTCTCCACATCCGTCTTCCCAACATACCAATCACGCGCATTGACCTCCTCGAAAACCACCCAGACATCGTCGTTGCTCAGCCCGGTGGCGTCCATGATGGCCGCCGTGACCTTTTTGGCGATGTCCGCCTTCTTGCCCGCCGGATCGGCTGATATCACTTCCTTGACGATGCGGATGTTGACGAATGGCATTTTTTCCTCCCGGGATGTTCGTGCTCGCGACCCGCTTCGATGAAACCGTCGAACGGCCGCCAGTGCTCCAGTCTCAGTATGTCTTGGCGCCGTTGACCATGAGCCGCACCATGTAGAGCGACGTGGTGCCGGCGATGTAGAGGCAATTCAGCTTGTTGCCGCCGAACACGCAGTTGGCGGTGACTTCCGGTACCTTGACCTTGCCGATCAGCGTGCCGTCCGGATCGTAGCAATGGATGCCGTCGGCGGCACTGGTCCAGATGCGGCCGTCCTCGTCGAGCCTGAAGCCGTCGAACAGGCCGGCCGTGCAGTCGGCGAAGACTTTCTCGCCCGAAACCTTCTTGCCGCCCTTGCCGACATTGAACACCCGCATATGCGCCGGATTCTGCGCGCCATGCGTGCGGCCGGTGTCGACGACATAAAGCTGGCTCTCGTCTAGCGAGAAGGCCAGGCCGTTGGGCCGGACCATGTCGGTGATGACGGCTTCGACCTCGCCGGTGCCGGGATCGACCCGGTAGACATGGCAGGCGCCGATTTCGCTCTCGGCCCTGTCGCCCTCATAATCCGTATCGATGCCGTAGCTCGGATCGGTGAACCAGATAGAACCGTCGGATTTCACCACCGCGTCGTTGGGCGAATTCAGCCGCTTGCCCTTCCATTTGGCCGCAATCGTGGTGACCGAGCCGTCGAACTCGGTGCGGCTGACGCGGCGGCCCGAATGCTCGCAGGTGATCAGCCGGCCCTGCCGGTCGACGCTGTTGCCGTTCGAATTGCCGGACGGCTGCCGGAAGACGCTGACATTGCCGTCGGTCTCGTCATAGCGCAGCATGCGGTTGTTGGGGATGTCGGACCAGACGACATAGCGGCCGGCGGCGAACCAGGCCGGCCCCTCCGCCCACTGGCATCCGGTGAACAGCTTCTCGACCTGCGCGTTGCCGTTGAACAGGCGCGCGAAGCGCGGATCGAGAATTTCATAATAGTCCGCAGCCGCCATGCTTTTCCTCCCGGCATCAATGACACCGGATCAAGACAGCCGGAGGGACAGAAGGCAATGTGGGTACGCACAGTGTGATGCAAAAGATCGCTTGCCGGCTCTGCGCATGACGTTAATGCATGTCGCCCAAAAGTGGCCCCGGTTTTGGGAGAACGACATGCATAAAAACAAAGACCTGAAGCGCGTCGCCTGAATCCGTTCAAACGCGACGCGCTTTAGCGCCGCATTAACCGGCTATGCGTTCAGCGCAATGGTGCATTGCAACATCTTCTTTTTGCAATGCACCATTACTATGTCATGCTTCGTATCGATCAAGGGAGGAAGAAACCGCCGCCGAAACGCGGCGCCAAAAAGGAACCTTGCTATGATCCTCGACAGTCTCATGACCCGCGCTCGCAACAGCATTGCCAAGCGCAAGCACTACAACCGCCTTGTCGCCGAAATCGACAGCTTTTCCAGCCGCGATCTGGCCGACATGCGCGCCGACCGCTCGGAAATGCTCTACCAGATCCACAAGCAGATCTACGGCTGAGTATTCGATCGCCTCATCACGTTCGCCATCCTTGGGCGTAGCGACGCGTGGCGTTGCGAAGACCCAAGGATGATGCAGCTACGCGTATAGGTGCGTCGCGACGTCAGTTCGACGCCGCCAGCGCCTTGTCGATCTGTGGCAGCAAGAGATCCCTCGCCGTCTCGGGCGTCAGCGGGCCGACATGCTTGTAGGCGATCTTGCCGTCCTTGCCGATGACGAAGGTTTCCGGCACGCCATAGACGCCCCAGTCGATCGCCGCGCGGCCCGCTTCGTCGACCCCTATCGCCTGGAACGGATTGCCGAGATCGCCGAGGAACCGGCGTGCGTTTTCCGGCCGGTCCTTGTAGTTCAGCGCCGCCATGCTGAAACGCTTGTCCTGCGACAGCGCCAGAAGCACCGGGTGCTCTTCGCGGCATGGCGCGCACCACGACGCGAAGACGTTGACCAATGTGACCTTGCCGGCGAAGGTTTTCGAATCGAGCCCCGGCAGGTTTGAGCCCTCCAGCGCCGGCAGGCTGGTTTGCGGCGCAGGCAGGCCGATCAGGGCCGACGGCACTTCCGAAACATCGCGCCCCGACAGCAGCTGCGACAGGAACAGTCCGGCCAGGCCGAGGAAGATCAGCAGCGGCAACAGCACGAACAGGCGACGAGTGCGCGGGGGCGGCGTTTCTGTTTCGATGCTCATGGCTTTGCGACCTTGTCGGAGCGACGCCTCACGCCGGACGCCTCCAGTTCGGCAAGCTCACGCTTGCGCGCCCGCTGGTCGAGCAGGATCCAGCCGATCAATCCGGCCAGCACCACGGCAGTGATGCCATAGGCAGCGGTCACATAGAGTGCATGCGCGCTCATGCGGCAGGCCCCGCTGAAGTGCGGCCTTCCAAGCCAATCATGTCGCCCAGTCTAGACATGCTTTCCCTTAGCCTCGCTCCGTCGGCTTCGCAATCCGCAGTCATACGCCGCGTCAATCCGTGCCATGGCGCAGCGCCAGCGCCGCCGAGACCGGACCCAGCACGCCAAGAAACAGGGTCAGCGCGGCAAGAATGAGGAAGGGCTGCAGAAACGGATCGGGATTGGCGGTCGCTCCATAGCTTGCCGAAACGCCGAAGATCAGCACCGGAATGGTCAGCGGCAGCACCAGCACCGAGATCAGCAGCCCGCCACGCGGCAGCGCCACCGCCACCGCCGCACCGGCGGCGCCGATGAAGGTGATAGCAGGCGTGCCGACCAGCAGCGTCAGCGCCGTGGCGCCGATGCCGAGCGGCTCCATGTTCATGAACAGCCCGAGCACGGGCGCGGCGACCACCAGCGGCAGCACGCTGCCCGCCCAATGCGCCAGGCATTTCACCAGCACCGTCAAGGCCAGCATGTGGCGATCATTGCCGAGCACCAGCAGATCGAGCGAGCCGTCCTCGCGGTCGGCCTGGAACAGCCGATCGAGACCGAGCAGGCAGGACAGCAGCGCGCCAATCCACAGGATCGCCGGCCCGATGCGGGCCAGCAGCTTCAGGTCCGGCCCGACTCCGAACGGGATGGTGGCGATGACGGCGAGGAAGAAGATGACCCCGGTCAGCGCCCCGCCGCCCGCACGGATGTTGAGGCGGATGTCGCGCAGGAAGAGGGCTAGCATGGTATGAGATGCTCGGGCGCCATCATCAACCCGTTTCCCCCATCCTCAACTCCATCCCCTCGATCCCCAGCGGCAGGTGCGTCGCCGCGACAATCATCCCGCCATCCGTGCAATGCTTCGCCATCAACCCCGCGAACCGCGCCTCCGAAGCCTTGTCCAGCCCCGCCGTCGGCTCGTCCAGCAGCCACAATGGCCGGTGGCTGACCAGCAGTTTCGCGATCGCCGCCCGGCGCCGTTGCCCGGTCGATAGATAGCCGAACGGCAGGTGGCCGATGCCACCGAGCCCGACCGTTTCCAGCGCCTCTTCGACGCCGAGCTGTCCGTCGCCGTTGAAGTCGCGCCAGAAGCGCAAATTCTCCGCCACGCTGAGCGCCGGCTTCATTGCGTTCTGGTGGCCAAGGTAGTGACAGGCCGAGGCAACAGACGGGAACGCTTCGCCCCCGTCTTCAATCTTCATGGCACCCTCGATCCTCACGCTGCCTTGCGGCACCGGCAGCAGCGCGGCGATGACCCGCAGCAAGGTCGACTTGCCCGATCCGTTCGGCCCGGTAACGATGAGCGCCTGACCCTCCTCCAGGGCAAAGCCGATGCCGGAAAACACCGCGTCGCCGCCTCGCTCGCCGCACAGATTTTCGGCGATCAGCCGCATTCCTCGCCTGCCCTGAAACCATGTGTCGCGGCCGCTGCCGCATCGCACAAAATTGCTTTCCAACTGTCTAGAACTATTCCAGAAAATTCTCTATATGCGGTGCATCCGTGCCAGCGGTCGGCACGGGAACAGAATTAGCGCCGAACCAGCGCACGCGCCGCCTTGAACGGCTCGGGTTGCTTGGGAACGGACAGCGGAAATGGCCGTACCCGCACCTTTGCGCGTGATTGCATGCCATCGGCGTCCGTTCCCTTTCAGGCTGAACAGACAAGGATCGCACGTGTCAAAATCCCTCGACAGTTTCAATTGCCGCCGCACGCTGACCGCAGGCGGCGCGGAGTATGCCTATTTCAATCTCATTGAGGCCGAGAAGAACGGCCTCACCGGCATCTCGCAGCTGCCCTATTCGATGAAGGTGCTGCTGGAAAACCTGCTGCGCAACGAGGACGGCCGCTCCGTCACCAAGGAATCGATCCAGGCGGTGGCCGGCTGGCTGACCGACAAGGGCACCGCCGGTGTCGAGATCGCCTATCGCCCGGCCCGCGTGCTGATGCAGGATTTCACCGGCGTTCCGGCCGTGGTCGACCTTGCCGCGATGCGCGACGCCATGGCTTCGCTCGGCGGCGATCCGCAGAAGATCAACCCGCTGGTGCCGGTCGACCTCGTCATCGACCATTCCGTCATCGTCGACGAATTCGGCACGCCGATGGCCTTCGCCCGCAATGTCGAGCTGGAATATGAGCGCAACGAGGAGCGCTACAAATTCCTCAAATGGGGCCAACAGGCGTTCCGCAACTTCCGCGTCGTGCCGCCCGGCACCGGTATCTGCCATCAGGTCAACCTCGAATATCTCGGCCAGGTGGTGTGGACCAACACCGAGGACGGCGAAACGACAGCCTATCCCGACACCTGCGTCGGCACCGATTCGCACACCACCATGATCAACGGCCTTGGCGTGCTCGGCTGGGGCGTCGGCGGCATCGAGGCCGAGGCGGCCATGCTCGGCCAGCCCGTCTCCATGCTTTTGCCTGAGGTGATCGGCTTCCGCCTCACCGGCAAGCTCAAAGAAGGCGTCACCGCCACCGACCTCGTGCTCACCGTCACCCAGATGCTGCGTAAGAAGGGCGTCGTCGGCAAGTTCGTCGAGTTCTTCGGGCCGGGCCTCTCCAACATGACGCTGGCCGACCGCGCCACCATCGGCAACATGGCGCCCGAATATGGCGCCACCTGCGGCTTCTTCCCGGTCGACTCGGAAACCATCCGCTACCTCACAATGTCCGGCCGCAGCGAGGACCGCATCGCGCTGGTCGAGGCCTATGCCAAGGCTCAAGGAATGTGGCGTGAGACCGGCTCGACCGATCCGGTGTTCACCGATCTGCTCGAGCTGGAACTTGGCTCCGTCGTGCCGTCGATGGCCGGACCCAAGCGGCCCGAGGGCCGCGTCGCCCTGGAAGGCATTCCGGAAGGTTTCGCCAAGGCGATGGAGACCGAATACAAGAAGGCCGCCGAAATCTCCAAACGCTACGCAGTCGAAGGCACCGACCATGATCTCGGTCATGGCGACGTCGTCATCGCCGCCATCACTTCGTGCACCAACACCTCGAACCCGAGTGTGCTGATCGGCGCCGGCCTCCTGGCCCGCAACGCCAACCGCCTCGGTTTGAAGCAGAAGCCATGGGTGAAGACCTCGCTGGCGCCGGGCAGCCAGGTGGTCGCCGAGTATCTGGAGAAATCCGGCCTGCAGAAGGAACTCGATCAGATCGGCTTCAACCTGGTCGGCTTCGGCTGCACCACCTGCATCGGCAATTCCGGCCCGCTGCCGGCGCCGATCTCGAAGACCATCAACGACAAGGGCCTGATCGCTGCCGCGGTCTTGTCCGGCAACCGCAACTTCGAAGGCCGCGTCTCGCCCGACGTGCAGGCGAACTATCTGGCCTCGCCGCCGCTGGTCGTCGCGCACGCGCTGGCCGGCACCGTCACAAAGGACCTGACCACCGAGCCGCTCGGCGAGGACAAGAACGGCGAGCCGGTCTACCTCAAGGATATCTGGCCGAGCTCGGCCGAGATCCAGGAGTTCATCGAGAAGAACGTCACCCGCGAGCTGTTCGCCCGCAAATATGCCGACGTCTTCAAGGGCGACGAGTACTGGCAGAACGTCAAGGCGCCGGAAGGCCAGACCTATGCCTGGGACGACAACTCGACCTATGTGCAGAACCCGCCCTATTTCGCTGGCATGACATCAGGTTTCGGCAAGATCGGCGACATCAAGGGCGCCCGCGTGCTCGGCCTGTTCGGCGACAAGATCACCACCGACCACATTTCGCCGGCCGGATCGATCAAGGCGGCCTCGCCGGCCGGCAAATACCTCACCGACCACGGCGTCGGCGTCGCCGACTTCAACCAGTACGGCACGCGGCGCGGCAATCACGAGGTGATGATGCGCGGCACCTTCGCCAACATCCGCATCCGCAACCACATGCTGGGCGAGAACGGCCGCGAGGGTGGCTACACCATCCACTACCCGTCGAAGGAAGAGGAATCGATCTACGACGCGGCGATGGAATACAAAAGGGAAGGCGTGCCGCTGGTTGTCTTCGCCGGCGTCGAATACGGCAACGGCTCGTCGCGCGACTGGGCGGCCAAGGGAACCAATCTCCTTGGTGTCCGCGCGGTCATCGCCCAGTCCTTCGAGCGCATCCATCGCTCGAACCTGGTCGGCATGGGCGTTATCCCCTTCGTCTTCGAGGAAGGCACCTCATGGGCATCGCTCAACCTCAAGGGAGACGAGCTGGTCGAGATCGACGGCTTGAGCACCATCAAACCGCGCCAGACGATGATCGCCACGGTCACCTATGGCGACGGCACCGTGAAGAATGTGCCGATCATCTGCCGCATCGATACGCTGGATGAGCTCGATTACTTCAAGAACGGCGGCATCCTGCAATACGTGCTGCGCGATCTTGCTGCTTAGTACGGGAGTAAGGGAGTAGGGCAGTAAGGGAGTAGGGAAGGGAATCCCTATTCCCCTATTCCCCTATTCCCCTATTCCCCTATTCCCCTATTCCCCTATTCCCCTATTCCCCTACTCCCCTATTCCCCTACCTTCGGCTTCCCAAACCGCGCCGCTGCCGCCAAAAGCACGCTGAGCATCACGCCGTTGAGGATGTGCCAGAGGAAGTGCGTTCCGAGCGGAAAGCTGCCGCAGACCACCGGGTCGATCATCCGGCAGATGACGGATACGACGAAGATCGCCGAGCCCGCCAGATTATACCAGCCGGCGCGATTGCCGCTCACCGTCACCCAGACACCGAAGAAGGCGAGCGCCAGGAACGGCGGCAGATAGCCCGTCGTACCGTTCGACGCCTGGCGCAGCCAGTCCGGCACGGCAAGGGTTATCGCCCCGGCAATCACGTAGAAAGCGATGAAGATGGCGATGGCCTTGCCCCATCGCATGCCGAGGAAGCGACGCAGATTGAACAGCGTGTAGGCCAGCGTGAAGCCGGCGATCGGCAGCACGTCGGCCCAGACCGTGCCCTTGGTCGCAAAGGTGTGAAAGATCGTCGAGCCGATGCCGATCGCCACCACCCACCAGGCCAGCACCTCGGCGAAGGCGCCGGTGCCCAGCCTTCGCACCTCGCGCACGCCCCACAGGCCGGCGGCGATGAAGGCGAGATTGGTCAGGGCGTTGACGGGTTCGGACCAGAATTCCGGGCCGGTCCGCTCGCAATAGAGGTCGACCGGCGCCAAAAACGTTTGCCACATCGTGATTGCCGCCCGAATCGGTTTCTATCCTGAAGCGCAGATCCTTCCTATTGCGGGGTTGCGGTCAGCTGCAATGGCAAAATTTCACCGCAACGTGACTTCCCGTTGACTTCCGGTTCTGCCACATATTTTAGCAATCAAGATAAAGCCGGCACCACCGGCGGGAATCGGAATGGCCATGGCCTCGCGAAAATCATTGTGGCTGGCAGCTCTTGCGCTGGCCTTCTCGGCGTCTGCCGGCGCCGGGCATGCCGGCGAATCCGATCGCGCCCATGCCGACCGGGTCCAGATCGACAGGCCCCAGATCGACAAGCCATTGGGCGTGGTCGAGCTGTTCACCAGCCAGGGCTGCAGTTCCTGCCCGCCGGCCGATACGCTGTTCTCCGAACTTGCCGCCAAGGAAGATATCGTGGCGCTCGCCTATCACGTCGACTATTGGGACTATCTCGGCTGGCAGGACACGCTGGGCCGCAAGGAGAACACCGAGCGGCAATACGACTACATGCGCGCCTTCGGCAGCCGCTCCGTCTATACGCCGCAGGCCGTCATCAATGGCCGTGTCCACGTCAACGGCGCCAGCCGCGGCGAGGTTGATGGCGCGCTCGCCCGCATGGCCAAGAGCGGCGAAGGCATGCGCGTCGCCGTCAAGGTCAGCCGCACCAGCGACCGTGTGACGATCGACGCCGGTGATGCCGGCAACGGCCCCAGCGACGCCCATGTCGTCATCGTCTATTTCGACCCGCCGCAGACGGTCAAGGTCGGCGAGGGCGAGAATACCGGCCGCAAGATGACCTACTGGAACGCCGTCACCGGGATTCAGACCGCTGGCATGTGGCATGGCAAGGCACAGCGCTACGAGCTGCCGATGAGCGAGATTGCCAAAAAGGGCGGCTGCGCCGTGCTGCTGCAGTCGGTCGGCAAGGACGGCATGCCCGGTCCTATTCTCGGCGCCGCGTTCATCCACAAGCCGTAACGGACGCCGGCGCCCCCCATCTTCGCTAGGACTGTGGATGGGAGGCCCCTCATCCGGCCGCTTCGCGGCCACCTTCTCCCCGAGGGGAGAAGAGGTAAAGCGCCGCCGCGATCTCCTCTCCCCTCGGGGAGAAGTCGGATTGTCCCGAATTGCCCCTTCGCAATTCGGTTGGCAATCCGGGTGAGGGGGACGCGACGCTCGGTGAAACCGCACTCGACTCACCACCCAATAAAAAACCGACGTCAGCTTGCTTCTGACGTCGGTCATTTAGGTTTTGGGATCGTCGCACCCGGTTCTTCCGAGGAAGAGCCGAGGTTGGTTCGATCCGACGCAGACCCGTGGGCGGGGGGCTTGGGGTTTACGAGCCGGTGCCGGACCGAACCGTCTCAGGCAACACCGGTAAATTCGTCGGACATTGGGGCATGAGCGCGGATAAAAAAAGGCAGAAATGTGGCGGAACATCACCAATTCCAACACGGCGTTTCATAAAAGTGACTGGACGTGACGAAAACGGCGCGGCGCGGGGCTCGGTTCGCTAGGCCTTGCAATTCAGTCGCGAACACGCCAACTTTGGTTGGCAAAGATTCATTTTGAAGGATCGAGGCATGACGGATGACAGCGGCGGGACGGGGGATGGGGACGCATCCGCGATATTGATCCCGCTGCACGAGGCACGACGCGAACGTCTCGATCAGCCGGTACGGTTTGACCGCCGCGAGTTGGACCAGATCCTCAGGCTCTACGGACGCATGGTCGCTGCCAATGAATGGCGCGACTACGCCATCGATCATCTTGCGGACCGCGCCGTGTTTTCCGTATTCCGCCGCACCAGTGAAGTGCCGCTGTTCCAGATCGTCAAGGATCCGAAACTGGCCCGCAAGCAGGGCGCTTTTGCCGTCATCGCCGCCGGCGGCCGCATCCTGAAACGCGGTCAGGAACTTGGCCGCGTGCTTGGTGTGTTCGACAGCAAGCTCAAGGTTGTAGAGGCTTGAGCTACGGAATTGAAGAAACTGAAGAATTGAAGAATTGGGCACTCGACGCCTGATGTAACCGCCTTCTTCTTCAGTTCTTCAGTTCTTCAGTTGTTCAGTTCTTCAGTTCTTCAGTTCCCCAATTCCTCGCTTCAGTCCCCTTTAAGACGAAACTTCCGCTCCGGCAGCGAGCTCGGATCGGGCGGCGCCGAGGCACCGCCATTCAGCGACAGCTGCATGAACACCGTGTCCAGCCAGCGCCCATGCTTGTAGCCGGAACCTTCGAGGCGTCCCGAATAGCGAAAGCCGAGCTTTTCGTGCAGCCGCACCGAGGCACTGTCGGGACGGCCATCGCCGATCACCGCGATGATCTGGCGAAAGCCCGCCGTCGTCACTGCCTCGATCAGGCTTTGCATCAGCTTGAGCCCGACGCCCTGGCCCTTGGCCTCGGGCGCGACATAGACCGAATCCTCGACGATGAAGCGATAGGCCGGGCGCGGCCGGAAGGCGCCGGCATAGGCGTAGCCGAGAACAGTGCCGTCCTTCTCCGCCACCAGGTAAGGAAAGCCGCCGGCCATCAGGCTGTCGAATCGAACACCCATCTCCGCGCGGCTCGGCGGCTCCAGCTCATAGCTCGCCGTGCCTTGGGTCACCGCGTCGGCATAGATGGCCGTGACGCTGTCGAGGTCGGCCACCGTGACAGGCCGGATCGTAATATTGCTCATTGTTTATGCATGTCGTTTCTCTGCTCGCAATAACAGCAAAGGCCAAGACAAAAGAAAAGGGCGGCCGTTGGGCCGCCCTTCTGGAACTCGATGGTCCAAGCGCTGCTGTACTAGCGGCGGTCGCCCATGAACTGCAGCAGGAACATGAACAGGTTGATGAAGTCGAGATAGAGCCTCAGCGCGCCCATGATCGCCTTGCGGCCGGCGACATCGGTAGCATCGCCCTCGAAATACATCTCCTTGATCTTCTGCGTGTCATAGGCGGTGAGGCCGGCGAAGACCAGCACGCCGATCGCCGACACGGCGAAAGACAGCGCCGACGACTGCAGGAAGATGTTGATCACCGACGCGATGATGATTCCGAACACGCCCATGATCAGGAACGAGCCCATTGCCGTCAAGTCGCGCTTGGTGGTGTAGCCGAACAGCGACAGCGCGCCGAAAGCGGCGGCGGTGGCGAAGAAGGTCTGCGAGATGCTTGCCGTGGTGTAGACCAGGAAGATCGACGACAGCGACAGGCCGACGAGACCGGCATAGACCCAGAACGTGGTCTGCGCGGCAGCGACGCTCATCGACTGAATCCTGAACGACAGGAAGAACACGGCGGCCAGCGGCGCCAGCATCACCACCCAGCGCAGCGGCGAACCGAAGATCGCGTAGCCGAACGAGGTCAGCATCTCGCCGCTTGGCAGCGTCGCGACAGCCGAAGCCGGATCGGTGGTGGTGGCCAGCATGATCGTGCCGACAGCGGCAAGACCAGTGATGAGGAGGCCAAGCCCCATCAGATTGTAAACCTTGATCATGTAGGCGCGCAGGCCCTGATCGATGTCGGCACCGACGCTGACGCCGGGCACGGCGCGCGTCTGGTAGTTGCGAATGGGATCAGCCATTGTAGTCCTCTATTGCTTCTGCCCCGTCCGGTGTCAGGTCCTTCCGGACCCAGGCGCCGCTGGCAGGGCTCCAGCATGCCTGTGGCGAAATATGATGGTTATTCGCGTCAAGAACAAGACCGTAACCGGATGTAACGGTTCGTGAGGCAACCAAGTGCCGATTCCTCGGCTTTCCGGACGGCTTTCTTACCAAGATTTAATCCAGGATGCCTTTTCCGGGCCTGTCGTCACAGGTTGCGCAGCACCGGTGCTGCCTTGTGGCCGAGCACCCGCCAGGTGCCGGCGAGACCAATGCCGACCGTGACCACCAGCGAAAACAGAATGGTTGCCACCGCCACCTCCGGCATGAAATGCGACGGCAATGTCATGATGCGCGCGACGACGAACCAGGCGGCAGCACTGCCCGCTGCCAGCGCGAAGATGGCGGTGGCCAGCCCGATCAGCATATATTCGAGCGAGAAGGCCGATATCAGCGTCGTGCGTGTCGCACCCAGCGTCTTCAACACCACCGCATCATGGATGCGCGCCCGGTTGCCGGCTGCAAGCGCGCCGGCCAGCACCAGCACCGAGGCGATCAGCGCCACGCCAGCGGCGGCCCGGATCGCCGTGCCGAGTTGCCCGACCAACCGGTTGACGACATCGAGCGCGTCCTTGACCCGCACCGTCGTCACCGCGGGGAAGGCGCGGGTGACGGCGTTGAGGATGCGGGCGTCGTCGGCCGTCGAGGCACTCTTTTCGGTCAGCGTCGCCATCCAGCCATGCGGGGCGCCTGCGAATGTGTTGGGCGAGAAGACCATGACGAAATTGATGCCCATCGTCTCCCATTCGACCTGGCGGAAATTGGCGATCCTGGCGGTGACATTGCGGCCCAGCACATTGACGGTGATGGTGTCGCCGAGCTTCAGCCCGATCTCCTTGCCTTCTTGCGCCGAAAACGAAACCAGCGGTTCGCCGCTGTAATTTTCGGGCCACCAACTGCCCTCGGTCAACGTCGCGTTCTCCGGTTGCCTGGTGTCATAGGTCAGGCCGCGGTCCCCCCTCAGCACCCAGGCGCCTTCCGCCGGCACTTTCACCTTGTCGACATCGACACCGTTCAGCGCCATCACCCGGCCGCGCAGCATCGGCACCTTGGCCAGCACGCCCTGCGGGGCCTCCTTGCCGATCAGCGCCGAGAACGACGCGACATCGGCGCTCTGGATGTCGACGAAGAAGAAGTTCGGCGCCCGTTCCGGCAGGCTGCCGGAGATCTGCCGCCTGAGATTGCCATCGATCAGCGCCAGCGTCACCAGCAGCGTCAGGCCAAGCCCCAGGGACAGCACCACCGATGGCGTCAGGGCGCCTGGCCGATGAATGTTGCCGATGGCGAGCCTGAGCGCCACGAAGCGCACGCGCGGGCTTTTCCTGGCCGCCCATTGCACCAGTGCGCCGACCACGCGCAGCACCAGGAAGGCGAAGACGGTAGCGCCGACAAAAATCGAGGCTATGCGCTGGTCGCCCGAGAACAGAATGGCCAGCGCCGCAAGCAACAGCGCGATGCCTATGGCGGCCGCGACATAAGCGGGGCGCGGCAAGCCGCGGCCTTCCAGCCCCATTTCGCGAAACAGCGCGGTTGCCGGCACGTCGCGGGCGCGGCCGAGCGGCAGCAGCGCGAAAGCCAACGTCACCAGCAGGCCGAACAGCGCCGCCATACCGAGCGCGCCGGGATAGAAGCCGCCTTCGGCAGGCACCGGAATGACGGATTGCAAGGCCGCACTCGCCGCGAACGGCATCAGTGCGCCGAGCACAAGGCCCAGCACGATACCCAATCCGGCTATGATCAGGATCTGCACGAGATAGATGGCAAAGACGAAGCCGCCCGAAGCGCCCAGGCTCTTGAAGGTGGCGATGACGCCGCGCTTGCCGTCGAGATAGGCGCGTACCGCATTGGCGACGCCCACGCCGCCGACCACCAGCGCCGTCAGCCCGACCAGGGTCAGGAACTGCGAGAAACGTTCAATGTTGGACGACAGCGCGGGCGCCGCGTTGCTGCGTGTGCGGATCGACCAGCCTGCTTCGGGGAAATCCGTGGCGGCCTTGTCCTGGACGGCTTTCAGCCGCACCTCGTCGGCGTCTGCCGGCAGCCGGATCTTGTAGGCATTCTCGACCAGGCTGCCCGGCTGGATCAGTCCAGTGGCCGCCAGTCCGTCGGTCGAGATCATCAGCCTTGGGGCGAAGCCGAAACCGTCGGACACGGCGTCCGGTTCGGCGACCAGCCTGGCGCGCAGTTCGAAAGTGGCGGTGCCGAGCTTCAGCCGGTCGCCGATCTTGACGTGCAACCGCTCGAACAGAAGATCGGGTGCCGCCGCACCGAAGACGCCGAACTCTTCGCCGAACAGTTCCTGTTTCGACAGTGCCGGCTCGGTCTCCAGCGTGCCATAGAGCGGATAGGCATGGTCGACCGCCTTGGCCTCGACCAGCGCCTGGTCGGATCCGTCGGCCAGACGCGCCATCGAACGCATGCTGGCGGTCCGGGAAACCGTGCCGAGCCCGTCAAGGAAGCTGCGCTCCGCCCGGCTGGCGTCACGCTGGTTGATCTGGAAGCGAAGATCGCCGCCGAGCAGCGTCTGGCCCTGATTGGCGACACCGGCGGTGATCGAACGCGCCACCGAGTTGACGCCGCCGATGGCCGCGACGCCGAGCGCGATGCAGGCGAGGAAGATCAGGAAGCCGGACAGGCCGCCGCGCATCTCGCGCAGTGAGAAGCGGACCGCGAGCCTCAACGTCCGGGACAGCGGCATCAGGCCGTCACCTTGACGGGGGCCGGTGCCTCGATCCGGCCCGAGCGCATCGAAACCTGGCGCGAACAGCGCGCCGCGAGCGCCGGATCATGGGTCACCAGCACCAGCGTCATGCCGCGCTCGGCCGCCTTGGCAAACAAGAGGTCGGCGACCTGCCGCCCGGTCGCCTGGTCGAGATTGCCGGTCGGCTCGTCGGCGATCAGGATGCGCGGCGACGGCGCCAATGCGCGGGCGATCGCCACGCGCTGTTGCTCGCCGCCCGACAATTCGCCGGGATAGTGGGTGACGCGGTCGCTGAGGCCAACCGCCGCCAGCTCGCGCGCCGCCACCGAAAACGGATCGGCATGGCCGGCCAGTTCCAGCGGCACCGCGACATTTTCCAGCGCCGTCATGTTGGGAATGAGATGGAAGGACTGGAACACGATGCCGATGTTTCGGCCACGAAACGAAGCAATCTGGTCCTCGCTTTTGCCGTTGAGCAAAACGCCAGCGATTCGGACCGTACCCGAATCGACCCCTTCCAGGCCTGCCAGGACCATCAGCAATGTCGACTTGCCGGAACCCGAAGGTCCTACGATGCCGGTCGCCTCGCCGGTCGCCACATCAAGGCTGACACCCTTCAGCACATGGACCGATGAAGCGCCCTCGCCAAGGGTCAGGGATACATCTTTCAGCGCGATGACGGCTTCTGTCAAAATGAAATCGTCCTATATCTGGGAAGGCTCTGCTTGCCGGAAGCCGTCGACTGAAGAATTCCTAGCTCATATGGGGCCTGCCGCATGTCTTTCAAACGCAGTATTGCCGCAGGCTTGATGGTTTTCCTCGCCATCAGCGGCGCCATGTCGTCGGCGAGCGCCGAGCCGTTCAAGATCGTCGGCTTCGGTGACAGCCTGATGGCGGGCTTCGGTCTTGGCCCGGACCAGGGCTTTACCGACAGGCTGCAGGCCGCGCTTGGCGCCAGGGGCCAGGATGTGATCGTCGCCAATGCCGGCGTCTCCGGCGACACGACGAGCGGCGGCCTGGCTCGGCTCGACTGGTCGGTGCCGGACGGCACGCAGCTTGTCATCCTCGAACTCGGCGCCAACGACATGCTGCGCGGCGTTTCGCCCGACATCACCAGGAAGAACCTCGACGAGATGCTGAGCAAGCTGAAGCAGCGCAAGATTGCCGTGCTTCTGGCCGGCATGCGTGCCGCACCCAATCTCGGTCCCGACTACCAGAATGCGTTCGACGCCATTTTTCCGGACCTGGCGAAGAAATACGAAGTCGTGCTCTACCCGTTCTTTCTCGACGGCGTCGCCGGCCAGCCCGGCATGCAACTCGAGGACGGCCTGCATCCGAGCGCAAAAGGCGTCGACCAGATGGTCGAACGCATCCTGCCGACGGTAGAGAAGGTGATCGCGGCAGTGCCGGGCGATTCCTAGCGGATTGGAACTGTTTCCGCCCGGCAAGCTTTTAACAGGGACTGTGGCCAACAAACCTCTTGCTCCGTTTGACTATCGATGATTCGCTATAGGTGACAGTTCGATTCGAGGAAGGGAGGCTCTTCATGCCGCGTCTTTTCACCGCCCTCGAAATCCCGCGTGACGCTGCCCTTTCGCTGTCCCTGCTGCGGGGCGGCTTGCCGGGAGCCCGCTGGATCGATGTCGAAAACTACCATCTGACGCTGCGCTTCATCGGCGATGTCCCCGGCCATGTCGCCGACGAGATCGCCAACGCGCTCGACCGCGTCCACCGCCCTTCCTTCTCGCTGGCGCTGTCCGGCGTCGGCGCTTTCGGGCAGAAGAAGCCGCATGCGGTGTGGGCGGGTGCTTCCGCCTCGCCCGGTCTGGCTGCCCTTCAGGGCGAGATCGACCGCATCTGCCAGCGGCTCGGCATCCCGGCCGATCCGCGCAAGTTCATGCCGCATGTGACGCTGGCGCGCTTACGCAATTCGACTCCGCTGGACGTCGCCCAATATCTGTCGGCGCGCGGCAATTTCTCGACGCTGCCGTTCCGCATCGGCCGTTTCGTGCTGATGTCGTCGCGCGATTCGGTCGGCGGCGGACCCTATATCGTCGAGGAAGCCTGGCCGCTGTCAGGCACGGACGCCCGCGCCTCCAGCCTTGTCGCCAGCGCCTCCGACGCCTCGCGGATCATGCGATAGGCGGAAGCGAAGGCTTCTGCCTCGTCATGATAAGGATCCGGCACGTCGCGTGCCTTTCCCTGCGCGAACTCCAGGAACAGATGGATGCGGTCCTGCACGGCCGCCGGCGCCAGCGCCTTCAGGTCGGCGACATTCGACCGGTCCATGCCGAGGATCAGGTCGAAACGGTGGAGGTCCTGCGGCGTGACCTTGCGCGCCCTCTGTCCGGAAATGTCTACGCCGTGCCGCACCGCGATCGCGATCGCGCGTCGATCGGGGGCAGAGCCGGCCTCCCAGTCACAGAATCGAGCAGGATATCCCGGGCCGATCCGCGCTCGGCCCAAACGGCGCGGAAGACACCTTCCGCCAGCGGCGACCGGCAGATGTTGCCGAGGCAGACGAAGAGAATGGAGTTTATGGGCTTCGCGCTCATCGATCCGTCGCTATGGTGAGGGTCGTTTTCGAATAGCACAGGATATGGACATGGCGAGAGAGAAACTGGGCAGGCAAGCCGCTGAAGCCGCATTGACCGGTCTCGACGGCTGGGCGCTGGCGGAAGACGGCGCCTCCATCAAGCGCACATTCACCTTCGCGAATTTCTCCGAGGCTTTCGCGTTCATGACCCGCGTCGCGCTTGCCGCCGAGACGATGGACCATCATCCCGACTGGTCGAATGTCTACAAGACAGTCGACGTGACGCTGAACACTCACGACGCCGGCGGCGTCACCGCGCTCGATATCGATCTGGCCAAGAAAATGAACCGTTTTGCCGGCGCCTGAGGCCTGGTATCGCCTCGGCGGGCCCAAATCGGCACCGGCATCTTGTAGCGGGGGTCGGGTTTCACCACATTTTGCCCGCGGGCATGCGCCGGGATGCGCACGGGCTCTGCAAGGAGAGACTGATGGCGCGACAATCCGGTTTTAATTTCTTCGGCTTTGGCGGCAAGCTGGCGGACGAGAGCGAAGTGCGCGAGAAATTCTGGCGCACAGCCAAGAAGGCCGCGCGGCAGATCCCCTTCATGGAAGAGGTGGTGGCCGCCTATTACTGCGCCATGGACAAGAACACGCCGCTGCGCGCCAAAGGCATTCTGCTCGCCGCGCTCGGCTATTTCGTGCTGCCGGTGGATGTCATCCCCGACTTCGTCTTCGGGCTTGGCTTCACCGACGACATCGCCGTGCTCACCGCCGCGATCACCGCCGTCAGTGCCCACATCACCACTGCGCACCGGCAGGCCGCCAGGGACGCCATGGCCGACAAGGGCTGAACTCGCGCACGGAACGCCGTTGAAGCCGGCTTTCCGCGGCAGCGTAAAAAGTCAAACTCTTGCCGCTTTCGTGGCCTCCAAGTCGCCAAAGGGATGTCGCGCCAGCCGCTCGCAAGGCGGCGGCGCGGGAATGGCGGCGGTTTCCTCGGGGTGAGGGTCCTTTTCTCTTCGGAAATTCACCGTTTGGTAACCCAGATTAAATCAAAATGAAGCGACGGGCAGGACGCCAAGCCGGCCTGCCTCCGCACCATTTGGAATACGGGAAAAGCGATGCGCGGATTGATTGCTATAGTTTCGAGTCTGGTCCTGGTGGCCGTGGCAGCCCCGGCGCTGGCGCAGTCGGCGACCAAGATCGGCCAGCACAATGCCTGGGGCACCTACAGCTACCAGGCATCGGGCGGCAAGGTCTGCTATGTCCTGACCGTGCCGACCGACAAGCAGCCGCCGACGCTCGACCATGGCGACATGTTCTTCTTCGTCAGCCAGCGGCCCGGCCAGCAAGTGTCGTACGAGCCGCAATTCATTGCCGGCTACAACTTCCAGGACGGCTCCAAGGCCACCGTGACCATCGATAAGAAGACGTTTTCGATGTTCACCCGCGGCAAATCGGCCTGGGTCGAGAATGCCGCCGAGGAGCCGGTGCTGATCGCCGCCATGAAGACCGGCACCGACATGAAGGTGACGGCGAAGTCCGGCCGCGGCAATCCCACCTCCTATGTCTTCTCCCTGAAAGGTATTTCGGCGGCGCTGACGTCGATTGCCAAGTGCAAATAGGCTAGGCTTTGTTTTGAGTGAAAGGCCGGGCCGCAAAGCCCGGCCTTTCGTTTTTGGGTCTGTTGGTGGATCTCTGGCGAGGGTGCATCATCGCACTCCGCATGACTCTGCCTTCAACCTGTGCTATGCGCCGCGCTTCCTTTCCGGCACGATGCGTGAAATCGGCCGCAAACCGCTTATATCAGTGCAACCATGACCCTTTCATTCGATCTCACCACTGACGGCGCCCGCGACGCGTTGCGTGCCCGCGCGGCACAGCCCGAAAAGCCGTCGCTGATCGGCCTGACGCGGGTCGAACTCGCCGAGGCTCTGGTTGCATCAGGCACTGTGCCGGAACGCCAGGCCAAGATGCGTGCCCAGCAGCTCTGGCACTGGATGTATGTGCGCGGCGTCTCCGATTTCGCCGGCATGTTCAACATCTCCAAGGATCTGCGCGCCGAGCTCGACAAGCATTTCACCGTCGCCAGGCCTGAGATCGTCGAAGAGCAGATTTCCGCCGACGGCACGCGCAAATGGCTGTTCCGCTTTCCGCCGCGCGGCGCCGGCCGGCCGGTCGAGATCGAGACGGTCTATATTCCCGAAGAGGGTCGCGGCACGCTGTGCATCTCCTCGCAGGTGGGCTGCACGCTGACCTGCTCGTTTTGCCACACCGGCACGCAGAAGCTGGTGCGCAATCTGACGGCTGAGGAGATCCTCGCCCAGCTGCTCACCGCCCGCGACCGGCTCGGCGATTTTCCCGACCGCGACACGCCCGACGGCGCCATCGTGCCGGCCGAGGGCCGCAAAGTGTCCAACGTCGTCATGATGGGCATGGGCGAACCGCTTTACAATTTCGAAGCGGTGAAGAAGGCGCTGCTGATCGCTTCCGACGGTGACGGCCTGTCCCTGTCGAAGCGGCGCATCACGCTGTCGACCTCCGGCGTCGTGCCGGAAATCTTCCGCACCGGCGAGGAGATCGGCGTCATGCTGGCGATCTCGCTGCACGCCACCAATGACGATCTGCGCGACTTGCTTGTGCCGATCAACAAGAAGTATCCGCTCAACGAGCTGATCGCCGCCTGCCGCGCCTATCCCGGCTTGTCGAACGCCAAGCGCATCACCTTCGAATATGTGATGCTGAAGGACGTCAACGATTCCATCGAGGACGCCAAGGGCCTGATCAAGCTGCTCAAGGGCATTCCGGCCAAGATCAACCTGATCCCGTTCAACCCGTGGCCGGGCACCAATTACCAGTGCTCGGACTGGGAGACGATCGAGAAATTCGCCGATTACATCAACAATGCCGGCTATGCCTCGCCGATCCGCACGCCGCGCGGCCGCGACATTCTCGCCGCCTGCGGCCAGCTCAAATCCGACTCCGAGCGCATGCGCAAGGTCGACCGGCTGGCGCTGGAAGCGATGATGATAGCGGGGCACGGCGAGGCGTGAGCCGCCCCTTCGCCTGGCTAAAACGCTTCGCCATCATGGCGGTCGGCTATGTCGCCGCGGTGCTGACCTCGATCCTGGTGCCGGTGCTGCTGATCGCTCTCCTGGAAGGCATCGAAGACGGCAACTGGTCCATCATTTTCGCTTTCGACTGGCTGGGCTCGTTCCCGCTCGCCGTCTTGACCGTAACGATCGGCGCGCTGTTGATCGTCGGCCCGGCGCTCTTTGTCGCCGAACGGTTTTCACTTCGGGGATGGTTCTACTTCGCCGCCACCGGTGCGATCACGTCCATCGCCTTTGGCGTATCCATGCCGCGCTCGGCCAGCAGCTTTGTCTTCAATCCGGGCTTTCTGGGTTTTCTCGCCACCGCCGGCATCGCCGCCGGTTCGGTCTACTGGCTTCTGGCTGGACGCAGGTCCGGCACGCGACAGAATCTGGGCCGGGATTGATGGCGCGTCTCGTCGGCTACCTCGTCCGTTTCACCGTCATCCTGTTCGGCTATGCCGTCGCCTCGCTGGCGGCGAGCGCCTTCCTCAACATCCTGTTGCTGGCATCGCTCGGCTACACGCCGGAGCATGCGCATCCGACGGCGACGGCTTCCCTGTATTTCTCAATTCCCTTCGCCGCTCTGTTCGTCGCCTATTTCGCCCTGATGCCGGCCTCTGTCGTCATCCTGCTTGCCGAAATCCTGGGCCGGCGCGACTGGCTGTTCTATGCGCTGGCAGGCGCGGTGGTTGCCGGTGTTTTCCTCGGGCTTGCCGACCGCAGCGGTGACACCGCCTTCGTCGTCAGGGACACCAGCGCCATCATGGCCGTGATCGGCAGCGGCATGGTCGGTGGTATCTTTTACTGGCTCAGCGCCGGGCGCTGGGCCGCAAGCTGGTGGCAAGGCGAACCAGGATCAAAAGAGGATGGCCAGACAGGATGACGGCGCCTACTTCGCCTGCGCCGTCAGGATCTTGAGGGCGAAGGCGGAGAACACGCCGGCAAAGAGATAGTCGACCGCCCGTGTGACGCGCGGGCTGGCCTTCATCGCCGCCGAAAACTTTTCCGCCGCCAGCACCATCGGCACCGTCACCGGGACCGACAGCACAATGAACATCAGCCCAAGGAAAAACAGCTTTCCCGGTGCGTTCGGATCATGCGCGGAGACGAACTGCGGCAGGAAGGTCATGAAGAACAGGATGATCTTCGGGTTGAGCAGATTGACGCCAAGACCCGCGGCCCAGCTGCGCAACAGGGAAATCTCGGGGCCTGTCTTCTTCTCCGGCGAAAAGGCCGAGCCCCTGGTGATTGCCTGCCAGGCCAGGAAGACGAGATAGCCGGCGCCGAAGATCTTCAGCACGAAGAAAGCCATCGGCGAGGCGACGATCAGCGCCGAGACACCGACAACCACCAGTGTGGTGTGGATCAGCGTGCCGCACAGCGCGCCGGCCATCGAGGCAAAGCCGGTGGCACGGCCCTGGCTCAGCGTGCGCGAGACGAACAGGGTCATGTCCGGCCCCGGCGTGATCGCCAGGATGACCGTGGCGATGGCGAACTGGATCAGCGTGGCGGTGTCTGGAATGAACGACATGAGCGGCCCCCAAGGGATTGCGAGGCCTATACAGGATGCGCCATGACGATGCCAGACACAGCAGCGACCCGATTTCGATCCAGCAGGCGTCCGCACGGCATTCGCTGGACGGCCGGCCGCGGCGTCCTATGCCTGCCTGCTCAGCCGCATCCTCGCCGGCTCCTCCGCGACGAGTTGATCGTTGCGGACATCGGCGTCCCCGGTGATCTGGTCGATCGGCTTGGGCCGGCCGAGGAAATAGCCTTGCGCCTCGTTGCAGCCTTCGACTTGCAGGATGGTGAGCTGGACATGCGTCTCGACGCCTTCGGCAAGCACCGGAATGTCGAGGCTGCGGCCCAGCGTCAGCACCGCCCGGATGATGGCCTTGGCCTGCGGGCTTCGCTCGACGTCAGCCATGAATGAACGGTCGAGTTTGATCTTGTCGAACGGAAACGAGCGCAGCGTATCGAGCGATGAATAGCCGGTGCCGAAATCGTCGATCGCGATCGTCACCCCCAGCGCCTTGATCTGGCGCAGAACATGCAGCGTGCGCACCTTGTCGGCGACGATCGTCGATTCGGTGAGCTCCAGCTCCAGCCGTTTCGGCGACAGCCCGGTCTCGATCAGGATCTGATGGACGAGCTTGGCGAGATCGGCATGGGCGAACTGTACCGGCGACAAATTGACCGCGATCTTGTGGCCGTTGCCCCACGAGGCCGCCTGGCGGCACGCGGTCCGCAGCACCCATTCGCCGATCGCCATGATCGAGCCGTTCTCCTCGGCAATCGGGATGAATTCGGCGGGCGGGATCATGCCGTGCACCGGATGGGTCCAGCGCAGCAGCGCCTCGTAGCCGCAGGTGGCGCCGGTCGGGACCGAGGTCTGTACCTGATAGTGGAGCGAAAGCTCGCCGCGCTCGATCGCCTGGCGAAGGTCGGTGGCCAGCGCGCGGCGCGCCCGCGCCGTCTCATCCATGGCGGATTCGTAGAAGCAGACGGCTCGCGTGACGTCGTTCTTTGCCCGGTACATGGCAAGATCGGCATTGCTGACCAGCCGCTCGCGGTCGGCCCCGTCGCGCGGATAGATCGCTACGCCGATGCTGGCGCCGGCGGCGATTTCGAAATCGTCGAGCCGCAACGGCTCGAACAGGGATTTCTCCAGCCGCGAGACCAGCCCGAGAAGGTCCTTCTGATCCTTGAAGCGCTTGATCGCGGCGAACTCGTCACCGCCGAGCCGGGCGACGAATTCGCCCTCGCCGATGAGTTTCGACAGCCTGCGGGCGACGATCTTGAGCGCCTGGTCGCCGGCCGCATGCCCCCTGAGGTCGTTGATCTCCTTGAAGCGGTCGAGATCGATGACGATGACCGCCGTCATTGTGTCCTCGCCCTCGCATGCCCGGTCGATTTCATGGTCAAGGCGGTCGTTGAAGGAGACCCGGTTGGGAAGGCCGGTAAGGGCGTCGTTGAGGGCGAGATGCTGAAGCCGCTCGAAGCTCTCCAAACGACCACGCTCATCGATCAGATAGCTGGCGAAGCCGGTGGCCGCGACGATCAGGCCCACCACGGCGACGGCGACCGCCATTGCCACCAGAATATCGGGATTGGTGCCTGTGCTGATGAAGGACAGCGGCGTCACCGCCACCGCGGCCATAGCCGTGAAATGCAGGCCGACGATCGCCAGCACCAGCAGCCCGATGGCGAGATAGTTCGACCAGCGGTATGGCCGGCGCACGGCATGGCCGACGGCCAGGGCGGAGAACACCGCCGAGATGACCAGTGAGGCCACGACATAGGAGCCGTCCCATTCGACGATGCCGGCAACGTGATAGGCCATCATGCCGGTGTAGTGCATGGCCGAGATCGCCAGGCCGACGACGACGCCGCCCCATTCCGGGGCCAGGCGCCGGCTCTTGCCGGATGCGAGGGTGAAACCCAGCCCGGTGCCGGCGATGGCGATGACCAGGGATGCCATGGTCAGGACCGGATCGAAGGTGATCGGCGCGCCGGGCTGGTAGGCCAGCATGGCGATGAAATGGGTGCACCAGATCGACGAGCCGGCGGCGACCGCGGTCAGGAACAGCCAGCCCTTCATCTGCACGCCGGTGGTTTTTCTCGAACGGTCGAAGAGGCCGATCGTCACCCAGCAGCCGGTGACGCACATCAGCGCCGCCAGCAGGACAAGCCACAGATTATGCTCCATGGCGATGCATGATATAACGCGCATCAAGAACGGCCCGAGCCCGAGGGACACCCGCGACAAGGCAGGCAAGAAGCCGCCCGGAAATGGTCGAGGCGGCTTTGTCGCGAATGTTAGCGGCACGGCGTGAAAACTTGATTAAGTCCTTCCAGCAAATGCAGCCTTTGATTGCAGCAGGTTGTTTCCGCTGCCGGCGGCCCCCGGCCATGCGCTGGACCAGAAGCCATGCATGCACGCGTGCTTGCTCGCTCTGCCGTTCCTGCTAAAAGGCGCTGCGACAATCCGTGACGCCCAGGCTGGGGCGTCCGCCATCGACGGAGTAGAAATGTCCAAGGCCAAAGACATCAAGAAGGTCGTGCTCGCCTATTCCGGCGGTCTCGACACATCCATCATCCTGAAATGGCTGCAAACTGAACTCGGCGCCGAAGTCGTGACTTTCACCGCCGATCTTGGCCAGGGCGGCGAACTCGAGCCGGCCCGTCGCAAGGCCGAGATGATGGGCATCAAGGACATCCGCGTCGTCGACGTGCGCGAGGAATTCGTGTCCGACTTCGTCTTCCCGATGTTCCGCGCCAACACCGTCTATGAAGGGACCTATCTGCTCGGCACCTCGATCGCGCGGCCGCTGATCTCCAAGCATCTGGTCGATATAGCCCGGGAAACCGGCGCCGACGCGATCGCGCATGGCGCCACCGGCAAGGGCAACGATCAGGTTCGCTTCGAGCTTTCAGCTTACGCACTGAACCCCGACATCAAGGTCATCGCGCCGTGGCGCGACTGGTCGTTCAAATCGCGTACCGACCTGATGAATTTCGCCGAGCAGCATCAGATCCCGGTGCCGAAGGACAAGAAGGGCGACGCACCTTTCTCGGTCGACGCCAACCTCTTGCATTCGTCCTCCGAGGGCAAAGTGCTGGAAGACCCGTGGGTGGAGCCGCCCGAATTCGTTCATCAGCGCACCGTTTCGCCGATGGACGCGCCGGACAAGGTCACCGAGATCGAGATCGAGTTCCTGAAGGGTGATCCGATCGCGCTGAACGGCAAGAAACTGTCGCCGGCGACCATGCTGGCGGCACTCAACGATCTTGGCCGCGACAATGGCATCGGCCGGCTCGACCTGGTCGAAAACCGCTTCGTCGGCATGAAATCGCGCGGCGTCTACGAAACACCAGGCGGCACCATCCTGATATCAGCCCACCGGGCCATCGAATCGATCACGCTCGACCGAGGTGCGGCCCACCTCAAGGACGAGTTCATGCCGCGTTACGCCGAGCTGATCTATAACGGCTTCTGGTTCGCGCCCGAACGGCTGATGCTGCAGGCGATGATCGACAAGAGCCAGGAAGACGTCGAAGGCACGGTGCGGCTCAAGCTCTACAAGGGCAACGTCATGGTCACCGGCCGCAAGTCGAAGAAGACGCTTTACTCCGATGCGCTGGTCACCTTCGAGGACGACCGCGGCGCCTACGACCAGAAGGACGCCGCCGGGTTCATCCGCCTCAATGCGCTGCGGCTCAGGACTCTGGCCGCGCGCAACCGCGCCAAGTAGGGCGGATGCGCGGTTTCGGTCGCTGCCTGGCGCCGCTGGTTGTTCTGGCGACGCCGGCGGCCGGCCAGGAGTTCGACCCCGCCTCTCTCGACCTTGCCGCGCTGATCGAATGTCGGGCGAATGTGCCGGCCTACAACGACTTTGCCCTGTGGCTGTCCAGCGCACCGGGTGCCGTTGAAACGCTTGGCTGGAAGGAGGTTGCCTCGGGCAATCCGTTTCTCAGCCAATACGAACTGCCGGCCAAAATCCGCGTGTTCAACCGCGAGACGGGATCGATCGTGTTTACCGCAGCGGGGCCGATGGCCGTGCTCGATAGCGTTGCCGCGCCGGAGCTTGCCGAAGAACTCAACGTCATGGCCGTTTTTTCCACGCCGCAAAAATTCCTTGGCGAGAAGGTCGTTGTCCAAAGCACCGAAGAGTCGGAAGGATTGACCTTCTCCACGGGCATCAAGCTCAACGTCTCGACCGTCGAGTCGCACCCCGGCAAGACGCTGGCGGGCTGCTCCTACACGCTCGAAATCAAATGAAACCCGACATTCGCGCCGGGTTTCCGATCAAGTCAAAAATAGCCGGGGCCTTCTGCCCGGAGCATGATCCGTCAATCGCCGTCGATCGCCGTGGCAATGCGGGCGATGGCCTGCTGATAGACGCTCGCGGAATTCCAGCCGGCAATCGCGCCCATATTCGCACTCGCGCTCGCGCCCGCCCGCCAGCCATGCCCCTTGAGGAAGTTGGCGGTGGAAGCCAGCGCCGTGCTCTTGTCGCGCAGGTTTCCGCCACCGACGCCATATTTCAGGACGTTTCCGGGCAGGAACTGCGTGTGTCCGATCTCGCCATGCGCGGCCCCGACCGACGAGGCTGTCAACGCCCCGCGATCAACCAGCTTCAGGGCTGCGATGGCATGCGGGTAGAAGAACCCCGGCCGGCGGCAATCATAGGCAAGCGTCAAAATGGCAGAGACGGTGTTCTGGTTGCCCATGGCCGAACCGAAGCCGGTTTCCATACCCCAGATGGCGAGCAACACGCCCGGCGACACGCCGTAATTCGCTTCGATCTTGGAGAACAGCGCCGCATTCGACTTTTTCAGCGACCGGCCCTTGGAAATAATCGCTGCGCCACCACGACGCCGCATGAAATCGTCCACCGAGCCGCTGAAGGCCTTGTGAATGCCGCGGTCGACTGAGATCGTCTTTGTCGCGTAGTTTGCCCCGGCCAGAGCGGCCAGCCCCTTGGCGCCTACACCTTCCGACCTGGCCTGCGCGGCAAAGTCCTGCTTCCAGGCGTCGAAGCCGGCGCCGGTCTTGCCGCAGCTGGCTGCCGCCTGTGCGCCCGTCGCCAGCGCAAGCACCGCCACCACGGCCGCTGCAAACATCTTTCCCTTGGCAAGAATTGCCATGTTGATCTCCTGGTTGCCTGAATCACGTCCCAATTGCGAACTTGCCAGCGAAACGCGCACTTGTCACTGTCACCGCTGCAATGCTGGCGAATGCCGTGGAATTTGCCTAGGATCAAGTGATTATTGTGGCAGGGGGGCTGCATGAAAGACGTTGATGTCGTCATCATCGGTGCCGGCTCGGCGGGTCTTGCCGCCGCCAGGAGCTTGCAGGCGGCGGGGCTTTCCTTCACGCTGCTCGAAGCGATAGACCGAATCGGCGGGCGAGCCTGGACCAGCGACCAGCATTTCGGCGTGCCTTTCGACATCGGCTGCGCCTGGCTGCATGCGGCCGACCGCAATCCCTATTTTCCCGAAGCCCAGGCGGCAGGCTGGACGTTGCATCATCACGACATGAACGTCGATCATCTCTACTACCGCGAGCGCAAGGCGAGCGAAGCGGAAGAAGCCGACATGAAGGCCGCCGACGCAAAGCTGTTCGAACTGCTGGCCAAGCATGAAGTGAAGGACGGAGATGACGATCGTCTTTCGGCGCTGTTGGCAAAAGGCCATGCACCGCGCGCCGCCGCCACCTTCGCCGGGCCGATGGATTTCGGTGCCGACGAGGACGAAATCTCGATCCTCGACTTCCAGGCCGCTGCCGATCTCGACCCGAACTACTTCAGCAAGGAGGGCCTTGGCGCGCTGGTGGCGCGTTTCGGCGCCGGCGTGCCGGTCGAACTTTCGACGCCGGTGCGCAAGATCCTGTGGGACGTGCCGGGCGTCGCCTGCGTCACCGATCGCGGCACCGTCCGCGCCAAGGCGGTGATCGTCACCGCTTCGCCGGCGGTGCTCGCCTTCGAGGAGATCGCGTTCTCGCCGGCCTTGCCCGACACGCATTTCGGCGCCTTCTTCGACCTGCCGATGGGGATGCTGACCAAATTGCCTGTCGAGATATCGGGCACAAGGCTCGGACTGCAGCCCTTCGACGACCTGCTGATCGAACGGATGGCAAGGCACGACATCTATTTCCTGTGTTTTCCGTTCGACCTCGACCTGATGGTCGGTTTCGTTGGCGGCGATTTCGCCTGGGAGCTGTCGGCGGCCGGTGAAGCGGCCGGCATCGACTTCGTCGTTGACCGGCTGTGCGGCATCTTCGGCGGCGATACGCGCAAGCATGTCGGACGCGCCATGATGACCAATTGGGGCGGCGAGCGCTTCGTGCGAGGCGCATACGCCGCGGCCCGCCCCGGCCGTTCACTGGCGCGCATGGCCCTTATGCAGCCGGTGGCCGACAAGATCTTCTTCGCCGGCGAGCACCTGGCCGGTCCGCTGATGCAGACCTGCGGCGGCGCACGGCTGTCAGGCGAAGCGGTGGCAAGACAGGTGGTCGCCCAGCTTGCGGCGAGGACATGACCCGAACCGAAGGACAGAGCAAACGAGAGGTGGAACCTGGCCTTCGCTTTGCGAAACCTCGTTCTGCTGAGATCATGTTCCAACAAACAGTTCGACGAAATGTGGAACACCGCGCGGCTGTTCGCGTTGGGCACGGGCCGCCGTGAACATTTATGTCACCTCCGGTGAATTGAGATCGACATGAAACTCTTCGACTGCCCGCATTGCGGCCATCGCATCTATTTCGAGAACGCCCAGTGCCTGAACTGCGGAAACCCGGTGCTCTACGATCCCGAGCACGCGCGCTTTGCGCTGGCGGGCGCCGACGGCGTCTTCCAGTGCACCAACGCCGATAAATGCGCCTGCAACTGGACGGCGGAACCGGGTCACGCTTTTTGCCGCGCCTGCGTGCTGAACCAGTTGATCCCGGATCTCTCCGTCGACGGCAACCGCCGCCGCTGGATCCGTGTCGAAGCGGCGAAGAAGCGCGCCATCTACTCGCTGCTGGCCTTCGGGCTGCCGGTAGTCCCCAAGCAGACCCCTGCCGACGAGGTCGGCCTGGCCTTCGACTTCCTCGCCGACCCGATCGGCGGCGGCCCCGGCGGCGAGCGGATTCTCACCGGCCACGACAATGGCCTGGTCACGCTCAATGTCGCCGAGGCGGATTCGGCCGAGCGCGAGAAGCGGCGCGTCGAGATGGGCGAGAACTACCGCACCTTGCTCGGCCATTTCCGCCATGAGCTCGGGCACTATTACTGGGACCGTCTGATCCGCGACGATCCGCACAGGCTCGAAGCTTTCCGCGCACTGTTCGGCGACGACCGCGCCGATTACGAACAGGCGCTGAAGGCCTATTATGCCGATGGTGCGCCGCCCGACTGGCAGCAGGGCCACATCTCGGCCTATGCGACCTCGCATCCTTGGGAGGACTGGGCCGAGACCTGGGCTCACCACCTGCATATCACCGATACGCTGGAAATGGTGCACGCACTGAACTTTCCACTCGGCCGGCTGGAGACGGTGGAGGCCAACGACTTGCCGCGCGGCGACACCGGCGGCGAATTGCAGGCGGCACCCTCGGAGCCGGCGGCCGCGCCGGAGCCTTTCGAAAAGATCCTTGCTCGCTGGCTGGTGCTGTCGGAGGCCTCCAATTCGATCAACCGCTGCATGGGTCTGCCCGACCTCTACCCCTTTGTCATTTCGGACGTCACGGCGCGGAAATTGGAATTCGTTCACGAACTTCTGACCGATTTGCCGAAAGAACACGGAACAAATCGTGAGTTGGCGCAGGCGCTTTAGCGGGAACGCATGAGCTGCTGCCCCGTTTTCGCTGGCGAGGGACCATGAAAACGGAGAGAAACCATGAAATCCCTATTGTTTCCTGCGGTAGCCGGAATGCTGACCGTGGTGTCGGGCGCCGCGTTTGCCGATACCGCCGTCTCAGCCGTCACCGATCTTAACGTGCGCGCCGGGCCCGGCCCGCAATACCCTGTGATCGGCGTGCTCGCCGCCGGTCAGTCGGCAACGCTCAATGGCTGCATCGAAAACAGCAAATGGTGCACCATAGCCGAGGCCGGCGGCCAGGGCTGGGTCTATTCCGACTATGTGACGGCCGATATAGGCGGCAGCCGGGTGGTGCTGACGGAACGGCGCTCCAGCGTTGCTGTCGTCTCGCCGCCGGAGGACATCGGCAACTACTCGACCGATTATACCGGCGCGATCATCGCCAGCGATCCGGTCGTAGATGACTTCCCTTCGCCCCCGGCTGAAGTCCGCACCTATGTCGACACGCATCGCCTCGATCCCATCTATCTCGAAGGCGAAGTGGTGACCGGCGCGACCCTGCCCGACACCGTCGAGCTGCGCGAGATTCCGGACTACAATTACCGCTATGTCTATGTGAACGGCCAGCGGGCGCTGATCGATCCGCAGACCCGGCGCATCATGTACGTCGTTCGCTGACGACAATCGGCACAAGCGGCCGCTGCGACAGCAGCGGTCGCCAGCGGCGCTGCCGCGCGGCGCTCTCCTGCGCCGACTTTGCTCTGGCTTAGTCCTTTGCGGAAAACCATTCCGATTTTCCCGGCCATCGGTTAGTCGATAGGCGATGACTTTGGCAAAGGAGCCCGCGTGACCATCGATCCGGCCGCCTTCGAGCGTTACAGGCATTCGCCGAACGCCAGGACGACCTTGCCGCGCCTGTTGCTCGGAACGGGGATCGTGGTCCTTTTTTGGGCAGCAACCACCGTGGCCGTGCTGGTCGGCGGCACCTATGCTTTCATCGCCTGGCAGGCGACCCCATCATCCGGCATTCAGGGCTTCCTCGCTTCGCCCCTCGGCATCCTCACCGCGCTCGTCTCGTTTGCCGGCATCTGGATCGGCCTGTGGGTCGCGATGCGCTGGGTGCATGGCGAGAAGCTGTCGGCGCTGCTCGGCAACAGCCGACGAGTTTCATGGCCCGGCTTCCTCAAAGGGCTGATCGCGGTGCTGATCACGTCGTTCATATCTGAAATCCTGCTCTATCTGCTGCAGCCGCAGATCACGCGTGGCCCGATCAGCCTGTCATCCTGGCTGCTGTTTGCGATCCCGATCGCCGCGCTTACCTTGGTGCAGACCTCTTCGGAAGAGCTGCTGTTTCGCGGCTACCTGCTGCGCGGTCTCGCCAGCCGGTTCACGAGCCCGTTCGTCTGGGCCCTGCTGCCGGCCCTGCTGTTCACCTCGCTGCATTGGAGCGCGAGTTCGTCACCAGCCATCAATGCTTGCGTGCTGGCGTCGATCGCCGCTTTCGCGCTGCTGCTGACACTTGTCGTCTACGCAACCGGCAATCTCGGCGCCGCCTTGGGTGCTCATCTCGGCAACAACCTGACCGGGTTTCTCTTGATCTCGCATCAGGAAAGCTACAATTCCTTCGCCCTGTTCAATGCCAGGCCGCTCGAAGGACCGGGCTGGGCGACGTCGGATGCGGTTCTCATCGCCTTCATCGGCATCGCCTGCAGCCTGCTGACCATCGTGCTGCTTCTACATCCGCGTTCACCGCTCAAGGTCGCCGCCGAGCTTCCGGACCGGGCGAGCACGGCCTGATTGCAGGCCCGGGAACGACGCAATCCGGTCTTTGTCTTGACTCCGCGTCCGATTTCCTGTCTACACGCCCCGAATTCCGCGACGAGTATCCCTCCGAGCAAGCCGACCAGGACGCCGAAACCTCTTCGAGGTGAAGTGCTGTAAATCGATCCTGGAGGCCAACACCCGGCAGCGCTGAGCGCCCCCGGGTGCTTTTGGCTTTTTGCTTGCACGGGCTTTTGCTTGGACACTTGGCGCGAACGCATTACTTCTCGGTCACCGTCCGGGTGCCTGGGAAAAAGGAAGAAGAATGTTTGAATCGCTGCAGGAACGTCTTGGTTCGATCCTGAACGGCCTGACCGGCCGCGGAGCCCTGTCGGAGGCTGATGTCTCGGCGGCGCTGCGCGAGGTGCGCCGGGCGCTGCTCGAAGCAGACGTGGCGCTGGAAGTGGTGCGCTCCTTCACCGACAAGGTGCGTGAGAAGGCCGTCGGCGCTGCCGTGGTCAAGTCTATCAAGCCCGGCCAGATGGTCGTCAAGATCGTCCATGACGAACTGGTCGACATGCTCGGCGCCGAGGGCGTCGCCATCGATCTCAATGCCCCGGCCCCGGTCGTCATCATGATGGTCGGCCTGCAGGGTTCCGGCAAGACGACGACCTCGGCCAAGATCGCCAAGCGTCTCACCGAGCGTCAGAACAAGAAGGTCCTGATGGCCTCGCTCGACACGCGGCGTCCTGCCGCGCAAGAGCAGCTTCGCCAGCTCGGCGAACAGGTCAAGGTCGCCACGCTGCCGATCATCGACGGCCAGTCGCCGGTCGACATCGCCCGCCGCGCCGTGCAGGCGGCCAAGCTCGGCGGCCACGACATCGTCATCCTCGACACCGCCGGCCGCACCCATATCGACGAGCCGCTGATGGTCGAGATGGCCGACATCAAGAAGGTGTCGAGCCCGCACGAAATCCTGCTGGTCGCCGATTCGCTGACCGGCCAGGACGCCGTCAACCTGGCCAAGAGCTTCGACGAGCGCGTCGGCATCACCGGCCTCGTCCTGACCCGCATGGACGGCGACGGCCGCGGTGGTGCTGCACTCTCCATGCGCGCCGTCACCGGCAAGCCGATCAAGCTGATCGGCACTGGCGAAAAGATGGACGGGCTGGAGGAATTCCACCCCAAGCGCATCGCCGACCGCATCCTCGGCATGGGCGACATTGTCTCGCTCGTCGAAAAGGCCGCCGAGAACATCGACGCCGAGCAGGCGGCGGCGATGGCCAAGAAGATGCAGTCGGGCAAGTTCGACCTGAACGATCTCGCCGGCCAGCTTCAGCAGATGTCGAAGATGGGCGGCATGGGCGGCATCATGGGCATGATGCCCGGCATGGGCAAGATGAAGGACCAGATGGTCGCCGCCGGTCTCGACGACAAGATGTTCGGCCGCCAGCTCGCCATCATCTCGTCGATGACCAAGGCCGAGCGCGCCAATCCCGATTTGCTCAAGCATTCGCGCAAGAAGCGCATCGCCGCCGGTTCCGGCACCGACGCGGCCGAAATCAACAAGCTGCTCAAGATGCATCGCGGCATGGCCGACATGATGAAGGCGATGGGCGGCAAGGGCAAAGGCGGCGGCCTGATGCGCGGCATGATGGGCGGCCTCGCCTCCAAGATGGGCCTCGGCGGCATGATGCCGGGCGGCCCCGGGGGCATGGGTGGCGGCATGATGGGCGGCGGCATGCCGGACCTGTCGAAGATGGATCCCAAGCAGCTCGAAGCCTTGCAGAAGCAGGCGCAAGCAGCCGGCCTCGGCGGCGGCATGAAAGGCCTTCCCGGCGGCGGCCTACCCGGACTGCCCGGCGGCATGAAGCTCCCCGGCCTGCCCGGAATGGGCGGCGGCCTGCCCGGCCTTGGCAAGAAGAAGTGAGGACGCCATGAACGAAGAGAAGGACATGGCCGACGCCCGCGCTCTCCTGGCCGATTACCGCGCCTCGATCGACAACATCGACGCGGCCCTCATCCACATGCTGGCCGAGCGCTTCCGCTGCACCAAGGCGGTCGGTGTGCTGAAGGCGACGCATGGCCTGCCCCCGGCCGACCCGGCACGCGAGCAGCAGCAGATCGCCCGGCTTCGCCAGCTGGCGAAGGATGCCCATCTCGACCCGGATTTCGCGGAAAAATTCCTCAACTTCGTCGTCCGCGAAGTGATCCGCCACCACGAACAGATCGCCGCTTCCAACGGCGTGATGAAAGCCGGCTGAGAAACCAGCCACCAACCGATCAACCAAATCAGCCTTTTTAGGAGAAAATAAATGCCCTTGAAGATCCGACTGGCCCGTGCGGGCTCGAAGAAGCGTCCTTACTACCACGTCGTCATTGCCGACGCCCGTTCGCCGCGTGACGGCCGGTTCATCGAGTCGATCGGCTCGTGGAACCCGCTGCTGCCCAAGGACGGCGAACGCGTCAAGGTCGACGCCGACCGCGTCAAGCATTGGCTGGCGCATGGCGCCCAGCCGACCGACCGCGTGCTGCGTTTCCTCGACGAGGCCGGCCTCGTCAAGCGCGACGCCCGTTCCAACCCGAAGAAGGCCGAGCCGGGCAAGAAGGCGCAGGAACGTGCTTCGCTCTTGAAGAAGGCGCAGGAAGACGCTGCTGCCGCGGCTGCGGCCGCCGCAGCAGCACCGGCCGAGGCGGAAGCCGCCACCGCCGAATAAGTATTGCCCTATCGCATCCAGGAAAACGGCGGGCCAAGGCCCGCCGTTTTGCTGTTCGGTTCTGTCTGTAAGAGCTGCCGATCAATAACCGCTCGGGCAGCGGTCGATGTAGACGCGGCCCCGCCGATCGCGATAGCGGCATTCGCCGCTCTCGCTTGCCCGGCCGATCAGCGCACCGGCAACGGCGCCGACAGCACCACCGACGACGGCGCCTTCAACCGGATCGCCAGCGACCGCCGCACCGACGGCAGCGCCACCGAGACCGCCTACGGCCGCGCCTTTTTCCGTTTGCGAACAAGCGGCGAGCGGCACCAGCAGCGCCATCAAAAGCATCGTTTTCTTCATCGTCGTTCCTCTCCGATAGGATCCGCCTCCGCCGCCAGGCGAATCTCTAACTCGCAACTCGGCGATTCGATCCCTGAGACATTGCCCGGCAAAGGGTTCAGGCTTCGAGTTGAAAGCAATGCTTCGATCGGGATCTAACGGCTGAACGGGATCAGCGCGCGGACCCTGGCATCGCGCAGATACAGGCCACCCCACAGAATAATGCCGAGATAGACGCCGAACAGAATGTGCGAGAACAGCGGGTTGTCGACGCGGACATTGGTGGCGATGGCGCCGCCCATATAGGCGGTGAGCAGGATGGCGCCGAGCACCGCGGTGCGCGGCAAGGCGTAGAGCGCGGTCGAGATCAGGCCGATGACGCCAAGCATGCGCGCGACATTGGCATCGGCCGGCCAGCCGAGCGGCACCATCGTCTGGGTGACGACATCGAGCGGCGGCAGCTTGATGACGCCGTCGAAGATCATGAACAGCACGATGACGCCGCTGAGCACGCGGCCGGTCCACAAAGCGCCCGGCGAGACGGGCGCGGTTTCGGAAATGCTCATGGTGGTCCCTCCTGATGGTCGAGCCCTTTCGCAGGGGTCGACCCAAGGACGTGGCATGGGGCCGCGATCCGACAGCGGAGCGGATTCTTTTAAACCCGCGCGCCTTCGCCTACGAAAAATAGAACTTTTCCGCCGGGATCATCTTCGGCGGCGTTTCGCCCAGCGCCTCGAATACCGAGATCTCGCAGACGCGGCAGAGACCGTCGAGGGCGAGGTCGTTGGCCTCGGTGCCGAACGGATCCTCGAGCTCTTCCGAAAGCGCGTCGAGGCCGAAGAAGGTGTAGGCGATCAGCGCCGTGAACAGCGGCGTCGCCCAACCGGTGGTCGAGATCAGGCCGATCGGCAGCAGCAGGCAGACGATATAGGCCGTGCGATGCACCAGCAGCGTGTAGGCGAAAGGTAACGGCGTACCGGCGATCCGCTCGCAGCCGGCCTGGATGGCCGCGATCGACGCGAGCCTCTCATCGAGGATACGAAAGCCGATCGAGTCGACGTCGCCCGCCCGGCGCTGCGCATTGGCACGCCGGCCCATGCGCCTGACCATCTCATCCGCCGGATTGGAAAAGGCTGCTGCCTTGTCCGCCTCGGCGTCGATGAAGGCGCGGGCATCCTTCATGCTGTCGATCTTGCGCAACTGCCCGCGCAGGAAATGAGAGAAGGCGAGCGCTTCCATCAGCAAGGCGCGCTGTTCGGTCTGGTCCGGGATGAGGCTGGTGGTGGCGCGTGCCAGGTTGCGCATTTCGAAGACCAGCGCGCCCCACAGCTTGCGCGCCTCCCACCAACGGTCGTAGGCGGCGTTGTTGCGGAACGAGAGATAGATCGACAATGTCACGCCGACCAGGCCGAAAGGCGTGATGTTGAAGACGCTGAAATCAAGCTGGAACCGGCGCGCCACGGCCAGGATGATCGCGGAATAAAGCGCGAAGCCCAATATCTGCGGCAGGATGCGTGGCACGACCGAACCGCGCATGATGAAGAACAGCTGCAGGAATGTGGGGCGCGGGCGAACGATCATCGAAGGCCTTTCACGGACCGCCATCGGCCCTCACCTCCTTTATTGTGCGATGCGACAGCTCTGCAAGCCCAGCCGCCAGCGACACCGCAATGTCGTCCTTGCAGCGCCGGGACTATCGGCACGCGCCGGTCGCGGATATTGAAGAGCACGTGGGCTGCGGCCCATTTCTGCAAGCGAGAGAAACGAGTGACCGGCGAGACCGATCTGAAGACACTGCTGGCATCGATGACTCCGGAACTGCTGGCCGGCACCTATGTCTTCGCCACGCTGGCGCCTGGCGTCGCTCAACTGGAAGGCGTTGAGCCGGTCATGGTGTTTCGCGAGCGCGAGGGCGTGACACTGATCGTGACCGAGGAGGCGGCCAGCACTGCTGCACTGACCGCTTCGTTCCGCTGCCGGATGCTGACGCTGAACATCCATTCGTCGCTGGAAGCCGTCGGCTTCCTCGCCGCCATTACCACGCGCCTGACCGCCGCTGGCATGGGCGTGAACCCGGTTTCGGCCTTCTACCACGATCATCTGTTCGTGCCGGCCGACAGAGCGGAGGAAGCGCTGGAGCTGCTGGTTGGGTTGGCCGAGGAAAACAAGGTGTAGCGCATCGGCCAAGCTGCCGATCTCCCCCCGCGTGGGGGAGATGCCCGGGAGGGCAGAGGGGGGCGTGAAGGAACGCCAACTTCGCTCATTTACGACCAATAAAAACATCAGTGAGCGCAACTGAGATCGATTGAGGTCCGAGGGACAGCGCCCCCCTCTGTCCTGCCGGACATCTCCCCCACAAGGAGGGAGATTGGCTAACGGCCAAAGGCCGAGCCCGCGGCCGCGGGCCGCCGATCGTTCGGCGCCCCCCGCGGAGGGCCCGCCGCGGCAGCGGCGATACGGCCCGTGAGCGAAAACTAAACGGCCGTCAGGCCGCCTTCTTCTTCGGCTGGATCAGGCCGCGCTCGACCAGCAACTCGGCGATCTGCACCGCGTTGAGCGCCGCGCCCTTGCGCAGATTGTCGGAGACGATCCACATCGACAGGCCGTTGTCGATGGTCGAATCCTCGCGGATGCGCGAGATGAAGGTGGCGTCTTCGCCGGCCGATTCCAGCGGCGTGATGTAGCCGCCGTCCTCGCGCTTGTCCAAGACCTGGCAGCCAGGCGCTTCGCGCAGGATGTCGCGCGCCTCGTCGGCGGTGATCGGCTTTTCGAACTCGATGTTGACCGCTTCCGAATGGCCGATGAACACCGGCACGCGCACGCAGGTCGCCGTCAGCTTGATCTTGGGGTCGAGCATCTTCTTGGTCTCGGCGACCATCTTCCACTCTTCCTTGGTGGAGCCGTCATCAAGGAAGACGTCGATGTGCGGGATGACGTTGAAGGCGATGCGCTTGGTGAACTTCTTGACCTCGACGCCATCGGCGACGAAGACCGCGCGGGTCTGGGTAAAGAGTTCGTCCATACCTTCCTTGCCGGCGCCCGACACCGACTGGTAGGTGGCGACGACGACACGCTTGATGGTGGCGAAGTCATGCAGCGGCTTCAATGCCACCACCAGCTGCGCCGTCGAGCAATTCGGATTGGCGATGATGTTCTTGCGCGTGAACAGCGAGATCGCGTCCGGGTTCACTTCCGGCACGATCAACGGCACGTCCTGATCGTAGCGGAAGGCCGACGAATTATCGATGACGACGCAGCCCTGCTTGCCGATCTTCGGCGACCATTCCTTGGAGACGCTGCCGCCAGCCGACATGATGCAGATGTCGGTGTCGGAAAAATCATACTGGTCGAGCGTCTTCACCTTCAGCGTGCGGTCGCCGAACGACACTTCCGTGCCCTGGCTGCGCCGCGACGCCAGCGCCACGACTTCGCTTACCGGAAAGCCGCGCTCTTCCAGTATGTTGAGCATTTCCCGGCCCACATTGCCCGTGGCGCCGACGATCGCTACCTTGAAACTCATCGAAAAATCTCCTGTCCCTCTCCGCTTGGTTTTTGGAGAAACCCGCTGGCCGATGCGGGTTCCGTCCCCCGGGCCGAACCCGGGAGAGGGTGGTTAGGCCAAGGGAGTCACACCGTTTTGGTGGTGGTTTTGGTAGTTTTCTTGGCCAAGAATGGGGTTTTGCTGGAACGAGGAGACGCGCCGACGCGCCCGGCCCAATGATGTGCATTGAGGCTGGGGGCATCGAATGCAAGAAGAGCCATCAAAAGGCCGCGCATCGAAAAACGATCCCGTTCGGTGCCGGCTTTTACGCGGTTTGCGTCAAGAGTCAATTGCCGAGCGGCGCCTGGTTTTGCGCGCGCCCTGTACAATCGCGGCTGCGCGAAGTACGAACGGCCAAGATTGTTTGGCTGGCGCTAGGCCCGCCCCGGCATGTGCTCCGTGATGAGCGCGGACCCTAAAATTCCGAAAGAGTGAGATGTCCAACTTCGAAGCACTTGTTCCAGCGCTTGCCAGGGCGCTGGAGAAACGCGGCTATTCCGAGCTGACGCCCGTCCAGAAGGCGGTTGTGGCGCCGGAACTCGGCGCGGCCGATGCGCTGGTTTCGGCGCAGACCGGCTCCGGCAAAACGGTGGCCTTCGGCCTCGCTCTGGCGCCGACCCTGCTTGAGGGCGCGGAGCGCTTCGGCCACGCCGCCGCACCGCTGGCGCTGGCGGTGGCGCCGACGCGCGAACTCGCCTTGCAGGTGACGCGCGAGCTGGAATGGCTCTACGAGCTGACCGGCGCAACCGTGGCTTCCTGCGTCGGCGGCATGGACATGCGCTCGGAGCGGCGTGTGCTGGAGCGCGGCGCCCATATCGTCGTCGGCACGCCCGGCCGGCTGCGCGACCACATCACCCGGCGCTCGCTCGACATGTCGGCGTTGAAGGCGGTGGTGCTCGACGAGGCCGACGAGATGCTCGATCTCGGCTTTCGCGAAGACCTCGAATTCATCCTCGACGCCGCTCCTGCCGAACGCCGGACGCTGATGTTCTCGGCCACGGTGCCGCGCTCGATCGCCACGCTCGCCCAGGGCTATCAGCGCGATGCGGTGCGCATTTCGGCCGCCGGCGAGGAGAAGCAGCATCTCGACATCGAATATCGGGCGCTGAGCGTCGCCCAGCCCGACCGCGAGAACGCCATCATCAATGTGCTGCGCTATTACGAAGCCAAGAACGCGCTGGTGTTCTGCAACACGCGTGCCGCCGTCAATCATCTGACCGCGCGCTTCAACAACCGCAACTTCTCCGTCGTCGCCCTCTCCGGCGAGCTCAGCCAGAACGAGCGCAGCCATGCGCTGCAGGCAATGCGCGACGGCCGCGCAAAAGTCTGCATCGCCACCGATGTCGCGGCGCGCGGCATCGACCTGCCCAACCTCGAACTGGTCATCCACGCCGACCTGCCGACCAACCCGGAAACGCTGCTGCACCGCAGCGGCCGCACCGGCCGCGCCGGGCGCAAGGGCGTCAGCGCGCTGATCGTGCCCAACAGTGCCCGCAAGCGCACCGAGCGGCTGTTGCAGAACGCCGGCCTCAAGGCGACATGGGCGAGCCCGCCCTCGGCCGACGACGTGATGCGGCGCGACGACGAGCGCATCCTGGCCGATCCGGTTTTCGACGAGCCGGTGAAGGACGACGAACGCGGTTTCATCGACGCGCTGCTCGCAAGACATGGCGCCGAGCAAGTGGCTGCCGCCTTCGTGCGCCAGTGCCGCGCCAGCCGCTCGGCCCCCGAGGACCTCATGGAGATCGCGCCCTTCACGCCGTCGCGTGAAAGACCGGCAGGCGAAGGTTTCGCGCGCCGCGACGAGGCGCCCAGCCGTCGCGACGATTTCGGTGACAGCGTCTGGTTCTCGTTGTCGATCGGGCGCCGGCAGAATGCCGAGCCGCGCTGGCTCATCCCGATGCTGTGCCGCACCGGCAGCATCTCGAAGCGCGAGATCGGCGCCATCAAGATGCAGCCGGAAGAGACCTACGTGCAGATATCAGCCGACTGGGCCGACCGCTTCCTGGCCGCGATCGGTCCCGATCGCAAGCTGCAAGGCAACATCCTGGTGAAGCGGCTCGAGGGCACGCCCGATCTGTCGCGCGCCGGCTACCAGCCGCCAAGCCCCGACAAGAAACCGCATCGCGGCAAGGCGCCATTCGACCCCAACGCGCCGAAGCGCAAATTCGAAAAACGTGCACCGGCAGCAGTCGATCAGCGCCCGGCCACCGCGCATGAGGCAAAGCCATGGGCGAAGAAGCCGGGCAAGCCGAAATTCGACAACACCGGCGCGCCCAAGCACAAGAAAGCGAAGAAGCGGCCCACCTAGAGCATTTCACCGTTTCACGGAAACGGCGATCTGCTCTAACTCTTTGTTTTGACGCAATTCTAGACGGAAAACCGCGTCACACCTTTCCTAGAATTGCTCTAGGACTTCGGCCGGAGGGACGCGCTTGCCTGCAGGCCAGCCTTGATGGCAGCCCAGCTGGCCGATGCCGGCGTCGGGCGATGCTGCTTTGCGATGCGTTCCGTCAGCGATGAGCGCCAGTCCGGGTCTTCCGCCATCCTGCGGATCGCAGCGTACCAGCCGGCCTGGTCATTGGAATCGATCGCCGGCATCAGCCCGCCGCTCGCCTCGATCAGCGACGGCGCGGTCGAGACGATGACGGGAACGCCGAAATCGAGACATTCCGAGGCGCCATAGCCCCAGCCCTCGATATGCGAGGGAAAGACGCCGAAGGAAGCGCTGCGATAATATCGGATGAGTTCCTCATCGCTGATCGCTCCGGTGAACGTAACCCGCTCGAGCAGTCTCGGATGGGCCTTGAGATAGGCGCGCAGCGGATCGATCATCCAGCCCCAGCGCCCGGCGCAGACGAGCCTCGGCAGCTTGACGCCCTCGTCGAGCGCCTGCTGCCATATCCGTGCCAGCAGGATGTGGTTCTTGCGCACTTCGATGGTCGAACAATAGAGCACGAACGGCTCGTCGGCCTCGATGCGCGAAGTCTCGCCCATGCGCGAAGCCGTCTCGTACAGGATGGAAGGCATCGGAAACCGGTATACCACCGGCTGCGTGACGCCTGCCTGTTGCATATGATCGGTCAGCGTCGCACCAACTTCGTCGGATGCACAAAATGCCGGCGCGCCGGAACGCACGAGGTGCTCGAGATATGACCCGTAGCGAGCCTCGCCAGGGCTCATACCAACCATGTCGGGGCGCAGTGTCGGGATGAGGTCGTGGCAAAGAAACGCGAGGCCACCGGCGCGCCCGGAGACGGCGGCTCGGTCGTCCCCGGTCAGAATGTGATGGCTGATCAAGACAAAGCCGCGTTCAGTCTCGTCCGGTTGGCTTGGAGCCTGACGCGGGGCCGACCGGATCCGCGCCCGCTGGTACAGACGATAGGCCCGGATCAGCAGCCTCGTCGCCTGATAGGCAATCCCTTTGCGGCCATGGGTCATCGTCTTTGCGAGATGGCGGTCGGCGTCGCGCTTGCCCCATGGCTGCTGCCTCACCGCTTCGAGGGCCTGCGACATCGCCGTGCGTCTCCCAGGCCATCGTTTGAGGCGCCAGGGTGAAATCTCGCCCGTCGCGACATGGTCCTGCTCGAAAGGAGCGAGGGGGCGAAACCGGCCTTCCCACGGTCGGAACGCCACCACCTCCACGCAAGGGTCGGGATCGGCCAGGGCTGCGCTGACGAGAAAGCTTTCCACCCGTGGGATGCCGACAAGTCCCTGGCCGGACGGCCAGAACGTCAGGCCGGTGGCGTCGATGGCCAGCCTGGGAGGTCTTCTTTCCCCTCCATCTTCATTTACGGTTTTACTGTCAGGACTCTCGACTGTCATGTCTGCTTCTGTCGAAGGCGGTTGCACTCGATGCCTTATGCTTCATTTGCCGCGAAGAGGGTAGCCATGCTGGCCGTCTTGCCCATCGGCACGGCCCTGTGCCACCTTCGGCTAGGACGTGGCGAGCGGGGGTGGCAAATGCGCGGCGAAGTGCTTCACTATGACGAGGTCCAGGGCTTCGGCTTCATCACCGGCGCCGACGGCAGCCAATACACCTTCACCCGAGAAAACCTGCGCCGTGAAACTGCCATGCGGAAGGGCGCGTCCGTCGAGTTTCAGGCGGGCGGCGGCCAGGCTCACGACGTCTTTTCGATTGCCGCCCAGACCGCTACTTCGGCCACTGACGCCGGCACGAACCCCGCACCGACTCAAGCCGGCAGCAAGGCCGCGGCAACCCCGCCCCCGGCACAGCATTTCGGCCGCTCCTCCGAGCCGGCCGAACCCAGCGATCTCTGGGGCTATTTCTGGCGCGGCGTGACGCAGAACTACTTCAATTTCGCCGGCCGCGCCCGCCGCAAGGAATATTGGGGCTACTGCCTGTTCTGGACGGTTTGCCTGCTGATCATCGGCGGCATCGGCCTGTACACCGATATGGATATGGGCGGTTTCGACAGTGATATTTCGGGCGCGATAACGGTCGGGCTGTGCGGCACGTTCCTGCTGGCGACACTGCTCCCTAGCCTCGGCATGATCGTGCGCCGGCTCCACGACATCGGCCTGTCAGGCTGGCTCAGCCTGCTGATCCTGATCCCGACCATCGGCAGCCTGATCATCCTGGTCTTCGCGCTGATCCCGACGCAGGCCCGGGAAAACCAGTGGGGGCCGGTGCCGGCGGGTGTCAGGATTTAGCCGCCACGTGTATTGCAATCACAAACAACCCTGGGTAGTATTTGCGCAACGCGGGGGAGAAACATGCGTGGCACGATATTCCACTACGATCAGGATCAGGACTACGGCTACATCGACGGAATCGACAGCAAGCGTTATATCTTTGCCCGTGACGATGTGAGCCATGAAGTGACCCTCGCCAGGGGCACCCTTGTCGAGTTTCAACCGGATGACGGTACGGCGCACGATATAGTCGCCGTCACCCCGACAGCGCCATCGCCAAGCACGGGCCAGCCACGCCGTTCGGCCGAGAGCAGGCCCGCCTATTCCATGGGTCTGTGGGCTTACTTCTGGCGCGCGATAATTGCGGACTATAGCAATTTCAAAGGTCGCGCCCGCCGCAAGGAATTCTGGGCCTTCTGGCTATTCTACACCCTCGGGATATTGGCGCTTCTAGGCTTCGGAATACTCGTTGACCTAGCGTTCAATGGCTTCAAAACCAATGCGGACAGGACGACGATGAGGGCCATAGGGCTCATACCCTTCCTGGTTTTCTTTTCGGGATTGATCCTGCCGTCGATTGCCCTCGTCGTGCGGCGTGTGCATGACGCGGGTCTGAGCGGCTGGTTTGCACTGCTGGGCTTCATCACTCCCATTGGCAGCATTGCCTTGCTGGTCTTCGGACTTCTGCCGTCCCAGGTGGGCGAAAATCCTTGGGGACCAGTGCCGGCAGGCGTCAGGATCTAGCCGCTTTTCAACGCCTCACCCGAAAGTCTGAGAAAGACCTTCTGGCCGTGGCGTTCGGCGCCAAGCCGGTCGTAGAAGCGCAGCGCGCCTTCGTTCCAGTCCTCGGTGGTCAGGTCGATGCGGCCGATGCCTTCGCGCAGGCAATGATCGGCGAGAAAGCCGATCATTGCTCGGCCGACGCCGGCGTTGCGGGCTTTGTCGCGCACGAACAAATCCTTGAGGAACAGCAGCCGCTCAAGATCGATGCCGGGATGCGCGATCGCCACCGACGCCAGGCCGCTGACCTCGCCCTCGACGAAGGCGAGCGCGAAATGCGGATAGGCCGGGCTTTCCTCGCCAAGCCATTTTCGTGCGGCAGACACGGCCCGGCCGGCATCGAGAGGTGGCTGCCGGTAGTGAACCGCCATCTCGCACAATATGGCCGCGAGCGCCGTCGCGTCCTCGATCGTCGCCCAGCGGACGTCGACCGTCACGATATCAGCCCAGGAATTTGGCGATGATCGCGTCGCCCATCTGAACCGTACCGACCTCGGTCATGCCATCGGACATGATGTCTTTCGTCCGCAGGCCCGCGTCGAGCACGGCGGCGATCGCGCCTTCGACGCGGTCGGCTTCATCGACCATGCCGAAGGAATAGCGCAGGCACATGGCGAAGGAAGCGATCATGGCGATCGGGTTGGCGATGCCCTTGCCGGCAATGTCGGGCGCCGAGCCGTGCACCGGTTCGTAGAGTGCCTTGCGCTTCTTGGTTTTCACATCAGGCGCGCCGAGCGAGGCCGACGGCAGCATGCCGATCGAGCCGGTCAGCATGGCGGCGATGTCGGACAGCATGTCGCCGAACAGATTGTCGGTGACAATGACGTCGAACTGTTTTGGCCAGCGCACCAGCTGCATGCCGCCGGCATCGGCCAGCATGTGGTCGAGCTTGACGTCGGAATAGCGTGCCTTGTGGGTCTGGGTGACGACCTCGTTCCACAACACGCCCGACTTCATCACATTGCGCTTTTCCATCGAGGTGACGTGGTTCTTGCGCGTGCGTGCCAGTTCGAAAGCGACGCCCGAAATGCGCTCGATCTCGAACGTGTCGTAGACCTGCGTGTCGATGCCGCGCTTCTGGCCGTTGCCGAGATCGATGATCTGCTTGGGCTCGCCGAAATAGACGCCGCCGGTCAGCTCGCGCACGATCAATATGTCGAGGCCTTCGACCACCTCCTGCTTGAGCGAGGAGGACGCCGCCAGCGCCGGGTAGCAGATGGCCGGGCGCAGATTGGCAAACAGCTCCATGTCCTTGCGCAGCCGCAGCAGGCCGGCCTCAGGGCGCACCTCGTAGGGCACCGCATCCCATTTCGGACCGCCGACGGCGCCGAACAGCACCGCGTCGGCCGCCATCGCCTTTTCCATGTCGGCATCGGAGATCGCCGCGCCATGCGCGTCATAGGCGCAGCCGCCGACCAGCCCCTCATCGGTGGCAAAACCGCTGCCGAGCTTGTCGTTCATGACCGCGATCAGTTTCTTGACCTCGGCCATGGCCTCGGGACCGATGCCGTCACCGGGGAGCAGGAAAAGATGCTTCGTTGCCATGGAGAAACCGTCCTGGAAAGATTTGAACCGCGGCCTTGCTAAACGCCAAGCCGGTTGTGCGCAAGGAGTAACGCAGCGATCAAGAACAACCTCGTTCGTTTGCGATCCTTCGCGCCCCCCTCTGCCCCGCCAGCCTCCCGCAAATTGCAGCGCCTTGCCTTCACCGATGCGAGAGAATGTTGACCAGCCTGCCGAACGGATCGCGGACATAGAAGCGGCGCACGCCCCACGGTTCGTCGGCCGGTCCGTATTCGATGGCGAAGCCCGCCGTCTTCATGGCGCCGAGCGCCGCATCGACATCATCGACCTCGATCGAAAGATCCGGCACCGGCGTTTCGGAGCCGCCTTGCGCCATGAAACTGACCTGGACATCCATCTTTGCTTGCGAGCCGTAGGTGGCGATCCAGCCAAGGTCCATAAGCACATCGAGGCCGAGGACATCCTGATAGAAACGCTTGGCCGCAGTGGCATCCGATGTCTCGATATTGGCAACGATGCGCCGGACTTTCATCGTCGGTCGCCTTTCAAGCCGTGCGCCGCAGCGCCGTTACCTCGATCTCGATCTTCATTTCCGGTTTGTTGAGCTGGCAGACGATCATCGTCGCCGCCGGCCTGATATCGCCGAACGTCTCGCCCAGAATCGGGAAGACGATGTCCACGAAGGCCTGGTCGGTGATGTAGTAATGCGCCCGCACCACGTCGGCCATGTCGAAACCGCCATCCTGCAGCGCCTTGGCAATCGTCGCCAGGCAATTGCGCGTCTGCGCCTCCACCGGCTCCGGCATCGTCATCGTCGCATAGTCGTAACCGGTCGTTCCGGAGACGAAACACCAGTCGCCCTGCACCACGGCGCGCGAATAGCCGGCGGTCTTTTCGAAGGGGGAACCGGTGGAGATGAGTTTTCGCATGGGGTTCTCGTGAGTTGTGGTGGGCCATTTTGCAGGGAAAGGGCAGATCTGACCATGGGTCAACGCAGAGCGACTGGCGCTGCAAAGGCATTTTTATGTCGGCGGGACAGCACCCCCCTCTGGCCTGCCGGCCATCTCCCCCGCAAGGAGGGAGATCGGATGTCTCGAATGCTTTCGCCAGTTACAAACGGTGCAGAGATAGGCAGAGCGGCCAAGCTGCCGATCTCCCCCCTTGCGGGGGAGATGCCCGGCAGGGCAGAGGGGGGTGTGAAGGATCGCGGCGAAACAGTTTTTGGTTCACCGCCGAAATGCCTAGTTCGCAGACCCCAGCGCCTTGTCCAACGCCGCCTTCACATCGGCCGGCCATGTCGCCACATCAGGCCACGCCTGCGGCTTGCCATTGTCGCCGCGGCGCGCAAAATAGAGCCTTTGCTTGGCCGGGTCGACCGCCATGAAGCCGTCATTGCCGCCGCAATCATGCGGCACGCAGCCGCTGGCGTAGAAGGCGCCCGAAGCGGTCTTTTCCGTGCCGCCGCCGACCAGCAGGCTGGTCGCCATATCGGGCATGTCCTTGCCCAGCAGCTTTTCGGCTTCCTTGTAGACAGCCTCATTGTGGAAAGCGTCGATGATGTTCTGGTACTTTTCCGGATCGATGTCTTTCCAGTCCGTGCCGGGTTCCGGCATGTAGGTCAGATTGCCCGAAATCGTCAGCCCATCGGTCGGCGACCATTGCAAAGCCGGTTTCTCATCCCCCGGCAACAGATACGGCACGAAATAGATGGCATTGTCGGACACCGCCGAGGGCGGGGCGCCGCACTGGTCCTGCTCGACCATTGTGCTCTGGATCGTGCCACCTTCCGGTTTCCAGACGATCACCGTCGCCGGCCCGCATTGGTTGCCGCCGTCGCCGACATCGAACAGCGCCACCTTGACGCCGCCGACTTCCACGATCCTGTCAAAGAAGACGTCATAGTTGGTGGCCAGCTGCTGGCCGTCATAGGCAAGCACCTTCTCGCCATACTGTTCCTTCTGGGTGATGGTCAGCGTGCCGCCTTCGAAAGGGACGGGCGCCTGCTTGTCGTCATCGGCAGCGTCGGCGGCGTTCGTCCCCTGATCGGCGGACGGCTGGTCCGTCGCCGGGGCCGGCTGGTTGGCGGGTGCCTGTGTCTGCGCAAACGCGCTCACGGTTTGCCCCAGCAACAAGGCCAGCCCGCAAACGCCGGCAAGAAGCAAACGTGTCATGACTGTCCCTCCACTCAGTCGCAACGAACCCGGCGCAACGAAGGCCTGAAAAGCGGCCGGGCCTCCGCCTGGAGTGTGTACCGCTCAGGCCCAGGGGCGCTGTTCGGCGTTGCGCTTCTCGAACGAGGCGATGGCGCCGGCCTTCTCCATGGTCAGGCCGATGTCGTCGAGCCCGTTGAGCAGGCAGTGCCGCTTGAAATCGTCAAGGTCGAAGGTGACGACACCGCCGTCGGGACCACGGATTTCCTTGGATTCGAGGTCGACCGACACGGTGGCATTGGAGCCGCGCGAGGCGTCGTCCATCAGCTTCTCGAGATCCTCGGGGCTGACGGTGATCGGCAGGATGCCATTCTTGAAGCAGTTGTTGTAGAAAATGTCGGCGAACGAGGTCGAGATGACGCAGCGAATGCCGAAGTCGAGCAGCGCCCACGGTGCGTGCTCGCGGCTGGAACCGCAGCCGAAATTGTCGCCGGCAACCAGGATCTGCGCCTTGCGGTAGGCCGGCTTGTTGAGCACGAAATCCGGGTTTTCCGAGCCGTCATCCTTGTAGCGCATTTCGGCGAACAGGCCGGTGCCGAGCCCGGTGCGCTTGATCGTCTTGAGGTAATCCTTCGGGATGATCATGTCGGTGTCGACATTGACGATCGGCATCGGAGCGGCGACGCCGGTGAGCTTGGTGAACTTTTCCATGGCTTTTGCCCGTGTTTTCGTTGCGGGGGGATTGCTGAGGCACGGTTTACACAAAGCCGGCGGCAAATAAAAGGCAACTGTTCGTGCACGGTGGCACAAGCCAGCCCGATGGTGCAGTCTGGCGGACATGGCAGAAAACGCACACGTCCTCTATAACAGCGAAGCCGCGCTCGACATCGCCGAATTCCGTCGCGTGCTGGTCGAATCCGGCCTCGGCGAGACACGGCCGGTCGATGATGAAGCACGGCTGCGGGCGATGCTGTCGGGCGCCAACCTGGTACTGACCGCGCGCCTCGACGTCGAGGGCAAGCCGCTGATCGGCGTTATCAGGGCGATCACCGACTTCTCCTGGGTCTGCTACATCTCCGAACTCGCCGTTTCCCAATCCGCGCAGGGGCTCGGCATAGGCAAGGGCCTGATGGACGAGGCGCGCCGGCAGCTTGGATCGTCGGTCGCCATCAGCCTGATCTCCATGCCCGACGCCGTCGGCTTCTACGAACGTATCGGCATGAAGCGCATGGCCGACGCCTTCTGGTTCGACCGCAAGGGCTGACGTGCGGTCACCTGACTTGCAACGGCTAGCGGGACAGCACCCCCCTCTGTCCTGCCGGACATCTCCCCCGCAAGGGGGGAGATTGAGCGCTCAACCGCTTTCGCCAATTCCTGCGTTGCAGGAAAGAGCAAGGCGCTGAAGCTGCCGATCTCCCTTCTTGCGGGGGAGATGGCCGGCAGGCCAGAGGGGGGAACTCGACAGAACGGCGGTCTGCGCTGATCGCTCAAATCACATTCAATTCCCGGAACGCCCTTCCCTCCGCCACCCGCTCATACCCAAACGCCGAGCAGTCCACCGTGCGGTAGCCACCATGCACGATCAGTTCGGCCAGCGCCTTGCCGACCGCCGGCGCCTGCTGCAGGCCGTGGCCGGAGAATCCGTTGGCGAAGATGAAATTGCCGACTTCGGGATGCGGACCGATCACCGCGTTCTGGTCGAGCGTGTTGTAGTCGTAGTGGCCGGCCCAGGCGCGGGTCGGCTTGATTGCCTCGAAGGCGGGAATGCGGGTCGCCAGCACCGGCCAGATTACCTCTTCGAACAGCGGCCAGCTTACCTCGAAGTCACCGGGATCGGGTGCGCGGTCGCCTTCCTCCGGTTCGGCGCCGCCGGTGAGGTAGACCGAGCCTTCCGGACGAACATAGATGCCGGAGGGATCGACCAGCAGCGGCATGTCGGCATATTTCTCGCGCGCCTCGAAGACGAAGACATTGCGCTTGCGCGGCTCGACCGGGAGTTCAAGCCCGGCCATGGCAGCCACCTTGCCGGCGTTCGGGCCGGCGGCGTTGACGACGATGCCGGCCTTCAGCGTCTCGCCATTGCCGAGGCTCACTCCCGTGACGCGGTTGCCATCGCGCGCGATGCTGGTGACATCGGCGGCGATGAAATCGACTTTCTTCTGCCGCAGCGCCTTTCGGAACAGCGTCAGCATCGCATGCGCGTCGAACCAGCCTTCGCCGGTGCGGCCATAGGCGCCGGCTGAAATGCCCTCGGTCGACAGCCACGGGAACCGGCGCGTAAGCTGGTCGGCATCCTCGAGCACGATGTCGGCGCCCTCCGCGATCTGCGCCTCGTGATTGCTCTTGAGGATCGGCAAGCCGTCCTCGCCGGCAAGGATGAGGTAGCCGCCCTCGCGAAAGCCGATATCGGCATCATCCCCGAACTCTTCCTTCAGCCGCCGGAACAGTTTTAGCGTGAACTGCGACAGGCGGATGTTTTCCGGGATCGAGAATTGCTGGCGGATCGAAGCCATGGACAGCGTCGTTGCCGCATGCGCGAATTGCGGATCACGCTCGACCAGCGCGATCGTGCCGGAAAACCCTTGCTCACGCAGGTAATAGGCGACCGAGGAGCCGACGATGGCTCCACCGATGATGACGATGTCGTAGCGCATTTTTTCTCCGATCCGGCCGATGGTGTCCGTCACGCCACCGGCACAATGATCTCGAAGCGCGTGCCGCGTTCGCTGTCAACCAGCGCGATCATACCATCATGCGCTTTCAGGAGGGCCAGCACGATGCCGAGCCCCATGCCGGTGCCGCCCTGTTCGCGCCGCGTGGTGAAGAACGGCTCGAAAATGCGCGCCCGATTGCTCGGCGAAATGCCGGCGCCGTCGTCGCTGACCAGGATGCTCGCCTTGCCGTCGGCGCTCGTAGCGGAGACAGAAACCGCCGTCGCGCCGTGCCTGGCCGAATTGTCGATGAGATTGGCCAGCACGATAGCCGCGTTCTCGGCCGATATGCGCAATCTGATGTCGCCGCCGGCTCCGACGCAAACCGCCAGCCTGTTGTCGACGGGCAGCAGCGCCAGCGCCGCACCGATCGATGTGCTTTCGCCGCTCGGCGCCAGGTTTTCGGCACGCGCTAGGTCGAGCAGACGGCGAACCAGCAGATTGAGCCGCCCGGCGTCGGTGACGATATTGTCGGAAAAGCGCCGCCGCTCCGTATCGTCCATAGCGCCACCGGAATCGCGCAGCAGTTCGGCCGCGCCCTGGATCGCTGTCAGCGGCGATTTGAGCTCGTGCGAGACATGGGTGGCGAAAGTCTGGATGCTGTCCGACCGCGCCTGAAGCTTTTCGGCCATGTCGAGAAAGGCTGCGGACAGCTCCGCCATCTCTCGCGTGCCGTGATGGTCGAGCGGCCGGATCGCCGTGCGGTCGCCGGCGGCGATGCGCTCGGTGCGGTCGATCAGCGCATAGATCGGCCGGCTGACGGTGCGCAGGAAGATGAGACCGATGAGCAGCGTGCCGCCGAGAATGGCAATCGCCGCCAACGTCACCTTGCCGCGTTCGCCATAGAGATGTTTGATGATGTTGTTGGGCGTCCGCGACACATAGACGACGCCGGCGACCTTGCCGTCGACGGCGACCGGCAAAGCGACGAAGACCCGCACCTTGGTGCCGCGGCTGACCGAATAGAGCGGTGGCGTCGGCTGGTCGGGAATGCGCAGCCTGAGCGCGCTGGCATAGTGACCGGCAAGCGCTGTGCGCACCTCCTCGGCCGCACCGAGCGACTGGCCGACCTCGCCACGACCGGCGATGACGACGCCCCGGGGATCGAGCAGCCGGAAGCCGGCCAGCGTGGTTTTCTGCGTGGCGTCGAGAATACCGGACAGACGGGTACCGATCGCGGCAAAGGTGGGATCGACGATCGCAGGCATCGCCGCCGGCCGGGTCGGCAGCACATAATCCGAGGCAAGATCGAGTTGCGGCTCGATTGGCCTGTAGAGCGGGTCCGGATTGACGCTTCGGCTTGAATCCCCGCTTGGCCTCGGCATCGGCGCGCCGAGCTTGTCCGCCGCAATACCGGCGTCACGCACATCCTGCGCATAGATGGCGGCGATGGCCGCCCCTTGCGCGATCAGCTCCGCTTCGGTCTGGCGGATCAGCTGGTTCTCGTAGAGACGGAAGAAGAACAAGCCGACCAATGGCAGGGCCATCACCATGATCAGGATGGCGACGACGACCGTGGCAAGCCGTGGCCGCCATTTGCGGCCGATCCATTTGCCGGAAGTCGTCAGCCGCATCGGCCGAGCCGGAAGCCGACGCCATGCACCGTCTCGATAACATCCAGGCAACCCACTGCTGCCAGCTTGGCGCGGATGTTGCGGATATGGCTGTCGACGGTGCGGCCGGCGACATGGATGTTTGCGGCATAGGCGCTGGCCATCACTGCGTCGCGGTCGAGCACATGCGCGGGCCGCGTCAGAAACCCTTTTAAAATCGAGAATTCGATCCCCGTCAGGGCAAGCGCCTTGCCATCGAAGCTGGCAGCGTGACTGGCCGGCGCCAGAGCCAGTTTGCCATGCGAAAACTGCCTGTCGTCGACCGGTTCGGGCGCCGCCGGGCGGGCGCGCCGCAGGATGACGTTGACGCGGGCGACCAGCTCGCGCGGGCTGAATGGTTTCGTTACATAGTCGTCGCCGCCCATTTCGAGCCCGAGGATGCGGTCGATCTCCTCGTCGCGCGCGGACAGGAACAGCACCGGCACATCGGATGTGTGCCGCAGTCGCCGGCAGACCTCCAGCCCGTCCATCTCCGGCATGCCGATGTCGAGCACGACAAGATCCGGCGCCCGGCGGCCGATCGCTTGCAGGGCGGCGGCACCGTCGGCCACCCCTGTCGTTTTCATGCCGGCCTTTTCCAGCGCAAAGCAGATCACCTCGCGGATGTGCGGGTCATCGTCGGCGACGAGGATGTGATGCGGCATGGATCAGCGGCCCGGCATGGAAAGTTCGATTGCGGAGGGAATCACGAACGGCCCCTTGGTGTCGAGATATCGAAGCAGCCGCCAGTCGCGAAAGCTCCAGGCCCGCCAGTTCTGCTGGATAGTTCGATACCAGATTTCATCGCTGCCGCGCACGCCAGCCAGTTCGCGGACAGTGCCGGCGGCCGCCGTCTTGCCCTGCTGCTCGAGGAACCGATCGAGTGCGGGAAACGCGCCCGGACCGAGCGAGTGAAGATACCAGGCGTCTAGGGGAATGCCCTGGCCGGTCATTTCGAGGGAATGGCCGACATTGTAGTTGGCGATCGTCGCTGCAAAATTGATGAAACAGCCGGCATAAAGCGCCAGAGATAACGTCAGAAGATTGGCGGACAGCAGCCATTCGTTGGATTTTCCCAGTGCGATGCGGGCGATGATCAGGGCAAGCCCCGATGCGACCAGCCCCATCCAGACGAAGGCGGCGACGCGCCAGTAGGTCAATGCATAGATGCCGACATAGAGGTCGAGCCGCAGGATCGACGAAATGACCAGCATGATGTTCTGCGCCACCCAGGCATAGACCAGCCGGCGGATGAGCGGATCGGCCGATGTCTCGCTGCCTGGCCGCAGCGCTGCCAGCACGAAGCCGGCGGCAAGCAGCGCAGTGACCATCAAGGGATAGGCGCCACGATGCGCGTAGGCCGCGTAGCTCAGCCCGTCGGGAAGGGCCGCCCCGCCCCACAGATAGGTGGCGTCGAGCGCCGTCTGCAGCGCAAACAGGACGTTGAAGACGATCAGGGCGCGCAGGATGGCGGCCTTGCCGAACAGGATGTCTTCGATGGTGGTGACGGTTTTGTCGGCTTGAGCGCTGACGGCCGGCGCCGCGTGCGGGATGCGACGAACCAGGCGCGGCAGGCGCGGCCGCAGAAAAGCCCAGACAGCAGCTAGCACGAACAGCCAGAAGGCAATCCGCGCCAGTTGGATAAGATCGAGCAGCCTCACGAGGTCGATCAGCGACAGCCAGTAGTCGATCACCGGATTGGCGGCGCCGAACAGCGCCAGGAAGACCGCACCCAGCGTCAGCGGCATCACCCAGACGGCGATCGCCGCCAGCCGGATGCGCCGTCGGCCGAACCGGCGCGCCGTCTTGCGCCAGCGGATGAAATCGTTGGCGAAGCGGAACGGCGCCGCCAGCCCGAACAGCGCGATCTGGCCGGCAATACGCGCGATGCTGTGCCGCAGCCGCCCGCTCAGCGAAAGCGCAAAGACGGTCAGCGCCGCCAGCGCGATCGAGACCGACAAGGCACTGATGTTCTCGGCGAGCGGCAGCAGCGCGACAAGCAGGGCGGCGGGCTTGAGCCAGACCCTGCCGTCGCTGAAGGCTGCGGGATGCACGGCGACCACCGCGGCGGCAATCAGGGTGGCAAACAGGAAAACCGTGATGCCGGCGGGTTGGCCATAAAAGAGAGAATCCGCAAGTGCTGCCAGCAGGATGGCGACCCCGAAGCGGGTGCAATAGCCTGGCGCGGCGGTGAAGAAGGATATCATGACCTGGCCTTCCTGATGGCGTCCGGCCGGATTGCCGGCGGGGTTCTGCGGACAAAGGGAATGAGGATCGCCGTGGCGTTCGCGCGCGGCGATCGGCCAGCCACCAGCCTTCGCTGCGCAGCCGGTGAGGCAGGAACCAATAGGGTTTTGCTCGCTTTTGCATGCCGCCTGTTTGTCAGGCCGACGGGGAAAGGGTGGGGCGGATGCGAGGAGGTTTTCCGCAGGCATGTGCAGTTTTCGTGCAGGCAATTGAGGTTGAATTCGCCATCTTTCTAACGTGGGCGCTGCCCCTCGCCTGCCTGCCGGCATCCTCTCCCCGTAAACGGGGCGAGGGATGCTCTTATCTCCGGTTTCGCCAATCTCCAGCGTCGCAAGAAAGGCGCCGGCGTTCCGGCCAGCTACTCTCGCCCCGTTTACGGGGATGTCCGGCAGGACGGTGAGGGGCAGCACCAGCTTTCGCGATTGGCTCGCCTCAGGTACAAGTCGGGCGCTTGCCTCGACCGCCCGCAGGCGGCATAGATCACCCATGGAAACCTATCGCCCGCGCCGCTCCGTGCTCTACATCCCGGCCTCCAATGACAAGGCCTTGGCCAAGATCGCGCAGCTTGCCTGCGACGCAATCATCATCGACCTGGAAGACGCCGTCGCTCCGGCCGACAAGATCACTGCCCGCGAAAAACTGGCCAGCATTTTCGCCGGCCATCCCGTTGCCAGCCATATTGGCAGACGCTGCGAGATGATCGTGCGCATCAATGCGATATCAAGCGAATGGGGCGCCGACGACCTGCTGGCTGCCGCAAGCTGTGAGCCCGACGGCATCCTTCTGCCCAAGGTCGACACGCCGCGCGACCTGCTCGAGGCCGGCGATGTGCTTGACGACAATTTTGTCCCCGATAGCGTGAAACTATGGGCGATGATCGAGACGCCCAAGGCGCTGCTCAACATCGGCGCCATCGCCGAGCTTGGCCGTGATCCGGCCTCGCGGCTAAATTGTTTCGTTGCCGGAACGAATGATCTGGTCAAGGAGACCGGCATTCTGGCAACGCCTGATCGACGCTACCTCGTGCCATGGCTGATGCAGATGGTGCTGGCCGCGCGCGCCGGCGGCATCGACATGCTCGACGGCGTCTCCAACGATTTTCGTGACCTCGACGCTTTCACACATGAATGCGCGGAAGCCGCAGCCATGGGGTTCGACGGCAAGAGCCTTATCCACCCGGCCCAGATCGAAGCCGCGAACCGAGCCTTTGCGCCGTCCATGGAAGCGGTGGCCGAGGCGCGCTCGGTGAAGGAAGCCTTCGCGCTGCCGGAAAATGCCGGCAAGGGCGTGATCGCGCTGAACGGCAGGATGGTCGAGCGGCTGCACTTGGCGCAGGCCGAAAAACTGCTGGCGAAGGCAGCCGCCATCGGGTCATAAATGCTCGATGGATGCGGGCGAGCTATAGCTACTCACGACAGGAATTGAACAATGAAACTCTACCGCTTTCTGTCCGCTCCGGACGATGCCAGCTTCTGCCACAAGGTGACGGCGGCGCTGAACAAGGGCTGGCACCTGTTCGGCTCGCCGACCTATGCCTACGACAAGAAAGCCAAAGCGATGCGTTGCGGCCAGGCCGTGGTCAAGGATATAGACGGCCAGGAATACGGACCCGATACGAAGCTCAGCGACTGGTAGGCTCCGCTCGCATCCACAGCCAGCCGGCCAGCCAGGCGATGGCTGCCGCAAGCGTCACCAGGCCCAGGTCAAGAGCCCACTCCGGCACGAACGCACGGAGCGCGATAGGCACCGCGCCAATGAAATAGAGGGCGAGTGGAATGCGCGGAACGCCTCTTGCAACGACAAGAGAGATTACAAACGCAAGTGTCCCAAGCAGAAAAAGGAACGAACTGACGACCAAAGCCAGTCCGAGAGGGCCGGCGCGCAGCTCGATGATGGTTGTCAGCGGAAGTTTCGAAAATACCAGATTGATCACCACTTCCACACCGACCAAACTTGCCAGTGCAACGAAGTTGATGACAAACGCGATGGTGCCGAACAGGCCCGCGCGCCGGCCAAACGCAAGAAACAGGCCGACGACAAGACCAAGCGCCAATATCTCGGCGACCGGTGCGAGAAGTTGCGTCAGATCGGTGGTCGCGATGAGCGAGCTGCGTTTGGCCGCGTTGACCAGGAGAATAAGCGCGCTTCCGACGCCGGCCGCGGAGGCAAGCCGATAAAGCGTAGCGCTGGGCACAGCCGCGCTCGACTGGATGGTCGTGGAATTCTCTTTGCGCTGAGGTTCTTCGGCTGAACTCCTCAGCGAAATGAGCGATTGCGGACGGCGGGGTTCGGCGGTTCTGGCAAGCATCTTCGTTTCCTCATCCGGGAAAACGGGAGCCGCGAAGACCGCAGGCCTGTTCCGATCCCATCTGTAATCACTGCTTACATGCTCTTGCCTGCATTGTAAACAGTGACTACATAAATCGCGGATCGTGCTACAGATGCGTGAAGCAGGCCTCCGGAACGAAAACGAAGGAGAAGAGATGGCAAACGCCAAGACGCCTCACCGCACCGGCTACCACCATGGCCATTTGCGGGACACGTTGATCGATGCTGCAATTAAACTTGTCGAGGAAGGCGGCCCCGACAATGTAAGCGTGCGCGAAGCCGCAAAGCGGGCCGGCGTTTCCCCCGGCGCCCCCTTCCGGCATTTTCAGTCGAAAACAGCGCTGCTGACCGCGGTCGCCGAACAGGCCATGAACCGGCTGACAGAGGCCGTTGCCAATGCACTTTCAGCAGTCGACAGCGCGGATCCCATCGTGGCCTTCGAAGCAATCGGACAAGGCTATCTGGAATGGGCGATCGCCAATCCCACGCATTTCCAGATCATCAGTTCCCGAACCCTGATTGATTTCGACGCGTCGGACAGTCTTCGCGGTCAGAATGAGGCCATTCGCCGGAAGATGATCGACCTGCTGACCCAAGCGCAACACCAGGGTCAACTGGCTGCGAACGCGGATTTCGATCATCTGGTTCTTGCCGCTCGTGCCTTTGTCTATGGGTTGGCACGAATGGTGGTTGATGGTCATTTTCCGGAGTGGCATCCGTCCGAGCCGCCATCGCTCGCCGTGCGCAAGGCGCTGCATCTTTTCATCAGCCGAATGACCAACCTATCTGAAGCGGGATCCCAGAAACCCTTGCCGCCGCTGGGTTCTGGACCGACTGGATAGGAATGGACATTTCACGCGACGCAGGAACCAGCTATTCCGCCGCCTCTTCGATCTTCTCCATATCATCGTCCGACAGGCCGAAATGGTGGCCGATCTCGTGGATCAGCACGTGGGTGACGATGTCGCCCAGCGTCTCTTCGTTCTCGGACCAGTAGTCGAGGATGGCGCGGCGGTAGAGCGTGATCCGGTTCGGGCCTTCGCCGGTCTGCGGGTTCCAGCGCTCGGCGATGCCGCGTCCCTCAAACAGGCCGAGCAGGTCGAACGGCGTCTCCAACGACAGATCGTCCATGATCTCGTCGGTCGGGAACTCGGCGATCTGGATGACGATCTCGCCTGTCAGCTTGCGAAAATCCTCCGGCAGATGGGCGTACGCCTCCAGCGCCAGGAACTCCATTTCGTCCATCGAGGGCGAGAGTTCGTCGTGCCAGGTGCGGGTCTTGTAGATGCGGGCCATGCTTTGTCCTTTGATCCCGGCATATAGGCTTTCGCACCGTAATCGGCAAATGACACGGGCCGATGCGCCTGCGCCATCCGCGCGGAGAGGAATAAATTCCCCATGTGTCTGCTTGACTCTTGAGATGCGCTCTGGAATCTATAGGGAACATAACAGGAACAATGTGAGTGGAAGCTGACCGTCATGGCGATGACCGCCGTGGCGCGGGAGACTGTTTTTGCCCTGCGCCGCCAGATCGCGAAAATCGAGGGAACGCTGCCCGAGCGCTTGGCTGCGCCGGCCGCCGCGCCCTTTGATGCCGACGTCAACACCGATCTCACAATCGTCCGGCGTGGCATTGCCGCGGCGTTGCCGGATGCGTTCCTGCCTATTGGCGTCGAGCGCCTCGACGCCGCCCTGAGCGGCGGCCTGCCGAAGGCCGCCCTGAGCGAAATCCATGGCACGCAAACCCGCGATGCCGGGGCCGTCGCCGGCTTCGCTTTGTCGCTCACAAGCCTGATCCTCAAGCAAACGCCGGGGCTGCCGGTGCTGTGGATCGGCACATCGGAGATCTTTCGCGAGGCCGGCTTTCCCTATGCCAGGGGGCTTCACGCCTCGTTCGGCATCGAGCCGGAGCAATTGCTGTTTTCCGAGGCACCGAGACTTGTCGATGCGCTGTGGGTCGCCGAGGAGGCGGCCCGGATGACGGCGCTCGCCGCGGTCATCCTCGAAATTCGCGGCAATCCGCAGCGGCTTGACCTGACCGCGACACGCCGGCTGCATGCAAGGGCGCAAGCGGCCGGCCGCCCGGTGTTCCTGCTGCGGCAGGCGGCCGAGCCCGAACCGACGGCGGCACCCGTCCGCCTCATCGTCACGTCGGCACCGGCGGTGCCGCGCGACACCATCGCCGGGCCGCTGGCCGGCTCGATCGGCCGCCCGGCCTTCACCCTCACCATCGGCAAGAGCCGCACGGCCCTGCCTGGACAATTCACACTGGAGTGGAACCCCGATGAATGCGCATTCGACGAAAGAGCGGGCGACGAAGGAGCAGGTGGGGGAAGAAACCGGCCAAAGAATCCTGTCCCTGTGGTTTCCCTATCTGGCGGCGGAAAGGGTCCTGCGCCAGCGTCTGGGGCGGTCCTGGCGTTCCCGGCCGTCGGATCACCCATCTCACCCGCCGCTCGTGATCAGCCATCGCGACCGCAACGCACAGCGCATCTCGGCCCTCGACGAGCGGGCTGAGGCGCTGCACCTGAAGCGCGACATGGGCATCGCCGATGCGCGCGCCATGCATCCGTCGATCGACATCGTCGAGGCCGATCCGGAAGCCGACCGCCGCCTGCTCGAAGGCCTTGCCGACTGGTGCGACCGCTACACCCCGCTGGTGGCGCTGGATGGCGCGGACGGCCTGTTTCTCGACGTCACCGGCTGCACCCATCTGTTCGGCGGCGAACGTGCCATGCTGGACGACATCCTGTCGCGCTTCTTCCATCAGGGTTTCGATGTCCGTGCCGGGCTTGCCGCGACGCCGGGCGCGGCCTGGGCGGCGGCACGGTTTTGCGGCGACCGCATCGTTGTGTCAGGCGAGGAGGAAGCGCTGCTGGCACCCCTGCCGCTGGCCGCATTGCGCATCGAACCGGCGACCCGCACCAGCCTGGAAAGCGTCGGCCTGCGCACGGCGGGCGCCGTCATGGCGGCACCGCGCGCGCCGCTCGCCCGCCGCTTTGGCGCCTTGCTGCTCCTGCGCCTCGATCAGGCGCTTGGCCGCCTCGACGAGGCAGTCTCGCCGCGCCTTCCCGTCGCGCCGCTTTCGGTCGAACGCCACCTCGCCGAACCCATCACCCTGACCGAGGACATCGAACGGCTGGTGGGCATGCTGGCGGCGACCTTGAAAATCGATCTCGAGCGCCGCGGCGAGGGTGCCAGGACACTGGCGCTGCTGCTCTTTCGGGTCGACGGCGCCGTCAGCCGCATCGCGCTCGGCACCTCGCGGCCGATGCGCGAACCCATGCTGATCCAGAAACTGTTCCATGAGCGGCTGGCCGCGCTCGAACAGGATATCGATGCCGGTTATGGCTTCGACTTGGTGCGGCTTTCGGTGCTGGCGGCAGCCACCTTCGACATGCAGCAGGCCGATCTGACTGGCGAAACGGCCGACGACGGTGCCGACATCGCGCTGTTCGCCGACCGCATCCGCGCCCGGCTCGGCGAGGGCGCGGTTCTCCGGCCGGTCGCGGTCGAAAGCCATCTGCCGGAGCGCGCCGTCGCCACGATCCCCTTCACCGAAGCGCCACGCCGGACCACGCCGCCGAAAAAGCCCGGCAGGCTGCAGGCACCACAAACCATCTTTCCGCCGGAACGGCCGATCCGGCTGTTCCGCTCGCCCGAACCCATCGATGTGCCGGCCACTGAAATGCCGGAAGGACCACCGCTGAACTTCCGCTGGCGCCGCGCGCTCTACCGGGTCACGCGTGCCGAAGGGCCGGAACGCATCGCCGCCGAATGGTGGCGCGAGGCAGCGAGCGACCCGATCACGTCAACCCGCGACTACTTCCGTATCGAGGACGCCGATGGTCGCCGCTATTGGCTTTACCGGCAAGGTCTTTACGGCAACACGCAGGTCCCGCCGCGCTGGTTCATGCATGGTGTCTTCGCATGAACGCGCTGACCGTCATCCCCTATGCCGAGTTCGGCATCCAGTCGAATTTCTCCTTCCTGCGCGGCGCCTCCAAGCCGGAGGAGCTGGTGGTCGCGGCCAAGCTCCTGGGCTTCTCGGCGATCGGGCTTGCCGACCGCAACACGGTGGCCGGCGTGGTTCGCGCCTGGCAGCAGGCCAAGGTCGAAAAACTCTCCTATCACCCCGGCTGCCGGCTGGTTTTCGGCGACGGCACGCCGGACATCCTCGCCTATCCCCAGGACCGCAAGGGCTGGGGACATCTCTGCCGCATGCTCACCCAAGCCAATCTGCGCGACGAGAACGAAAAAGGCGCCACCCTTCTGCAGCGCGGCGACCTTCTCGAATGGGGTGACCTGATGTCGCTGGCGGTCCTGCCCGGTCTGTCGGCGGGCGCGCAGGACGGTCTCGCCTTGCTTCGGCTGCTCAAGGATCGTTTCGGCAGAAATCTCCGTCTGGCCGTTTCGCCCGACTACGCCGGCAATGACCGTTTCCGCATCGAGCAGGCCGCGGCGCTTGCCGAGAGCGTCGGTATTCCGCTGATGGCGACCAACGACGTTCTCTACCACACGGCCGAACGGCGCCCGCTGCAGGACGTGCTGACCGCGATCCGCCTCAACACGCCCGTCGCCGAGGTCGGGCTGCAACTCAGCGCCAATGCCGAGCGCCATCTGAAGCTGCCAATGGAGATGGCGCGCCTGTTCCGCAGGCATCCGCAAGCATTGGCCGAGACCTTGCGGTTTGCGCAAGAGCTGACTTTTTCGCTCAGCGACCTCCAGTACAATTACCCCGATGAGCCGACGGAATCGGGTCTTGGCCCACAGGCTGAACTGGAGCGGCTGGCTCGGGAGGGAGCGGCCAACCGCTATCCGGCGGGTGTGCCGGATTCGGTGATCAAGCGCATCCAGGAAGAGCTCACTCTCATCGAGCGCCTCAACTACGCTCGCTATTTCCTGACCGTCTACGACATCATCAAATTCGCCCGTGGCCAGGGCATTCTCTGCCAAGGACGTGGTTCGGCCGCCAATTCGGTCATCTGCTTCTGCATCGGCATCACCGAAGTCGGACCCGACAAGATCGATACGCTCTTCGAGCGCTTCATTTCCGAGGAGAGGAACGAGCCGCCGGATATCGACGTCGACTTCGAGCATGAGCGACGCGAAGAGGTGATGCAATACATCTATGAGAAATACAGCGGCAAGCGCACGGCACTTGCCGCCGCCGTCATCAGCTATCGCGGCCGGTCGGCGCTGCGCGAAGTGTCGAAGGCAATGGGTCTGTCCGAGGATATCAGGACGTCCCTTTCCGGCTCGATCTGGGGCTGGTCGACCTCGGAGCTCGGCGAGAAGGAAGCCCGCGCCGGCGGCCTCGACCGCACCGATCCGGTGTCTCGGCATGTGATGGAACGCGCCAACGAGATCATGGGGTTTCCCCGCCATTTGTCGCAGCATGTCGGCGGCTTCGTCATCACCAGGGACCGGCTCGATGAGATCGTGCCCATCGTCAAGACGGCGATGGACGAGCGCAAGATGGTCGAATGGGACAAGGACGATCTCGACGCGGTGAAGATCCTCAAGGTCGACATCCTGGCGCTCGGCATGCTGACCTGCCTGCAACGCGCCTTCACCTTGCTCACGGATCACTATCCTAATGCGCGGGATGACTATGGGCAGCCCTATGTGCTGGCCACCCTGCCGCCGGAAGATAAGCAGGTCTACAAGATGATCTGCCGCGCCGATACGCTCGGCGTCTTCCAGATCGAATCGCGCGCCCAGATGTCGATGCTGCCGCGTCTCCAGCCAGACAATTTTTACGATCTCGTCATCGAGGTGGCGATCGTGCGGCCGGGCCCGATCCAGGGCGATATGGTCCATCCCTATCTGCGCCGCCGGCAAGGCAAGGAAAAACCCGAGTATCAAAAGCCGGAGCTGGAGGCGATCCTCAGCAAGACGCTTGGTGTGCCGCTGTTCCAGGAGCAGGCGATGAAGATCGCCATTGTTGCCGGCGGCTTCAAGCCGGGCGAGGCCGATGAACTGCGCCGTGCCATGGCCACCTTCAAGCGCACCGGCACCATCGGCAATTATCGTCTCCGCATGATCAAAGGCATGGTCGACAAAGGTTACACGAAGGACTTCGCCGAGCGCTGCTTCAAGCAGATCGAGGGTTTTGGCGAATACGGCTTTCCCGAAAGCCATGCCGCTTCCTTCGCCCTGCTCGTCTATGCCTCCTGCTGGTTCAAGACCTTCTATCCCGACGTGTTCTGCGCCGCGATCCTGAATTCACAGCCGATGGGGTTTTACCAGCCGGCCCAGCTGGTGCGCGACGCAAGCGACCATGGTGTCGACATTCGTGACGTCGACGTCAATTTTTCGGTGTGGGATTGTGCGCTGGAAAAGGCGCCGTTCGATCCGGCCCGCATCATCCCACGCCATGCCGAAATGCGCGGCGTCATCGAGACGAAGCATGCCGTCCGGCTCGGCTTCAGGCAGATCAAGGGCCTGTCGAAGGAGCGCATGGAGGCTTTCGTCGAACAGCGCAGCTCAGGCTATGTATCCGTCAGGGATGTCTGGCTGCGCTCCAGTCTCGATGTCGGCGAGATCGAAAAACTGGCGCAGGCCGATGCCTTCCGCTCGCTCGGCCTTGATCGTCGCGAAGCCTTGTGGGCGGTGCGCGCGCTCGACGGCAAGAGCGCCGCCGAAAGGCTGCCGCTGTTCGACCAGCCGGCGCTTCGCCTGCGCGAGCTGGAGCCTGAGACGAAGCTGCCGAAAATGCCGCTCGGCGAGCATGTCATCCATGATTACCGCGCGCTCGGCCTGTCGCTGAAGGCGCATCCGGTCGCCTTCCTGCGCGAGCGGCTCGACCGCGCCGGCGTCATCCCCAATGCGAACCTGCCTTCCGTGCGCGACGGCAGGCGCGTCTCCGTCGCCGGCCTCGTGCTGGTGCGGCAGCGCCCCGGCAAGGGCAATGCGATCTTCCTGACGCTGGAGGACGACAAGGCGGTTGCCAACGTCATCTTCTGGCAAAGAACCTTCGACCGTTACCGACCCATCGTCATGGGCGCCCGGTTCGTCAAGGTCACCGGAAAATTGCAGTCGGAATCGGGCGTGGTCCACATCGTCGCCGAGAGGATCGAGGATCTGACGCCCTGGCTGACCGTACTTCTGGAGAAGGTCAGCGGGGCCGAACCAGCGGTTCCTCCGAGAGACCTCGCCAAGGAGCGTTCGGATCACTCCAGCCCCGCCAAACAAAGCGCACCGATCCGGCAGGATCTCGCAACGCTGTCCGAAGAAGCGGAAAGGGTCATGCCCAAGGGGCGGAATTTTCAGTAGTGTCAAAAACTTCGATGGCAGCGGGACAGCACCCCCCTCTGTCCTGCCGGACATCTCCCCCGCAAGGAGGGAGATTGGCAGCTTTGGCGCTTTCGCACATTCCAGCAACCGTGGAGATTAGCGAAAGCCGAGACTACATCCAATCTCCCCCCTTGCGGGGGAGATGGCCGGTAGGCCAGAGGGGGGTGCTGTCCCGCCCACCTCACCAGCCTGTGGTGCAAGAACTCAGCCCGGCCCACCCAAGCGTGGCGGCGGCGGGGCGAGCACGTCCTCCACCGAAAGCGTCCGCGCCTCGGAGGGCAGCATGATCGGGATGCCGTCACGCACCGGATAGGCAATCTTGGCGACCCTGGAAATCAGTTCGCCGCGCTCTGGATCCCAGGCCAGCGGCCCCTTGGTCAGCGGGCAGGCCAGCAGCTCCAGCAGCTTGGGATCGACCTTCCTCTCGTCACGTCCGTCCGCCGCCATAAGATTCTCTTCCCAGCCAGTTGCGGGCCTAAGATGTGCCGAGATTCAGGTCAGGCCGAGTCGAAAATGGCTGATACCGAGAACCGGAGCGGAGCGTACTTTTCGTACGTGAGCTCAGTTCTACCGCAACGCGGTAGAACGGGGAAGCGCAGGAAGCCGCCACTTGCAGGCCGGTCTCACCTGAATATCGACACATCTTACTGCAAACTCGAGCCAAAGTCCTCATTCTCGCGCGCCAGCGCCATTTCGGTGATGGCGATCAGCGTCTCCGCCCGGGTCTTCAGGTCGGCTGCTTCGAGCAGCGCCTGTTTCTCGGCCGGCCCGTAGGGCGCCATCATCGACAGCGCATTGACCAGCATGGCATTTTCGGCGCGGCTGACGCTTTCCCAGTCGGCCTCCAAATCGTTGGCCTGCAGATAGGCGCGAAACGCCTTGAGCAGCGATGGCCGGTCGATCTCGTTGTCCGCCTGATCCTCGTCGAGATCGGCAAGGAAAGGCGCGGGCTTGCACTGGCGAAACGGCGTCTTGACCGTCAATTCGTGGGCGATGCGGAACCGGCACACGCCCTGCAGCGAAATCAGGTAGCGGCCGTCGCCACTCTCGGAAAAGGCGATGATGCGCCCGGCGCAACCGACATTGCAGAGCTCCGGCTCGCCATCGCCGCGCAAGGCGCCGTCGAGACTGGGCTGGATGACGCCGATGAGCCGCGAGCCGGCGATCGCCTCGTCCACCATCTGCAGATAGCGCGGCTCGAAGATGTTGAGCGGCATGCGGCCTCCCGGCAGCAAAAGCGCACCCTCGAGCGGAAAGATCGGGATCGTCGACGGCAAATCCTTGGCGAGCCGGTAATGCGCGTTTCCCGCTTGCACCATATTCCTCCGATCGCTTCACCAGAAGCGCGTCATGGCAGTTCTAATTTGGCGCAGTCATGGCCGACGCCAAGCCCGTGCGGCAAAACAACCGGCAAACGGCTCAGGAAAACAGCAATGCCGACAATTTGCGGCGCGCGGCAAGCGTTGCCTCGTCGGTCATGCCCCATGCCTCGAACAGCTGCAGCAATTGCGTCCTGGCGCCATCCTCGTTCCAGCTTCGGTCGGCCTTGATGATGGCCAGCAGATTGTCTGCGGCCGCAGTGCGGTCGCCGTTGGCGTTCTGGATCATGGCCAGATCGAAGCGCGCCTGGTGATCCCCAGGATTTTCCGCCAGCCGGCGCTCGAACTCGGCTGGATTGCCGAGAGCCGCCGCTTGCGCTGCAACCGCCATCCTGGCGCGCAGGGCTGCCAGCGGCGGCGCATCCTTCTTGGCCTCCGGGGCTGTTGCCAAAAGCGCCTCGGCGCCTTCCGTGTCGCCGGCGTCGAACAACAGTTCGCCCAGTCCGGCGATCGCCTCGATCGTCTCCGGCGCCTGCGCCAGGACGGCGTCATAAATGTCGGCCGCGGTCTGCATGTCGCCGGCCTCGCGCGCTTCGGTCGCCGCTGCCAAGGCTTCCGCCACCGGCGGCGCGCCGTTGCCCTTGCCGCCGACCTTGGTGATGAATTCGTTGATCTGGCTCTCCGGGATGGCGCCCATGAAGCCATCGACCGGCTGGCCGTCCTTGAAGGCGATGACCGCCGGGATAGACTGGATGCCGAGCTGGCCGGCGATCGAGGGATGGTCGTCGATGTTCATCTTGACCAGCTTGACCCTGCCGCCGGCGGCCTTGACCGCCTTCTCCAACTGCGGCGTCAGCTGCTTGCAAGGCCCGCACCAGGGCGCCCAGAAATCGACCAGCACCGGCTGGCGGCGCGATTCCTGGATGACATCGGCGGCAAAGGCAGCCGTCGTCGTGTCCTTGATCACATCGGCGGGAGCGGCGGGCGCATCGCCAAGCGCGACTTTCGCCGGCGCCGGCGCCGCTCCACCATACTGCACCGAGGTGGTGTACTGGCCGCCATTACCGCCAAAGGAGCCGCCGAACGGATTGTTGTCGCTCATCTCTTTACCCTTCCGTGGCGCCGCCGGCCGGCGGCCAGGCGCCCTATGCTTCAGACCATCTGACTCAAGCCATCCATGTGGCGATCACACGGAGACTTTCAAGATAGCAGCATCGTGCCCGGTTGCCTCGACGAATCTGATCAGGTCCCGCGCCGCGATCGATGTCGTCGCCTCATTGGTCAGCGGATGCCCATTGATCACCGCATGCTCCATCAAATCCTTGTCGAGCACGAGCTTGACCCTGTTTGCCGTGTCGTTGATGACGCCAAAGACCGTCACGGCGCCCGGTGTGACGCCGAGCAGCTCCATCAGCATCTCCGGCTTGCCGAAGGAGACCCGGCTGGCGGCGCCGATCACCTGGTGGATCTGCTTCAGGTCGACGACCGCGTCCTCGCCGACGGTGACCAGGAAGAAATTATCCTTCTTGTCCTTCAGGAACAGGTTCTTCGTGTGCGAGCCGGCGATTTCGCCGCGCAACGCCTGCGAATCCGCGACCGTGTAGAGCGGCGGATGGCGCTTCGTCGAGGCGGCAATCCCGAGTTCAGCGAGAAAGGCCATCAAATCGGCTTCGGTCTTCGGCATCGGTTTCGTTCCGTTTCTCAAGCCAGCCGTTTACGGCCAATGGGGCAGCCGACACAAGACCGTCATGCGACATCATGGGGAGCGGCACCGCCCTTCGCGCTGGCGCCCCGCCGCCCGCCGGCGGCTTGCCGGCCCGGCGCGGCGTGTCACAAAAAGCCTGCGATTTCCCTGTTGCAATCGCCGCGCTCTTCAGCCATATAGGCTCGGCTTGCGGCCAAGACGCCGTGCGAGCGGGTGTAGCTCAGGGGTAGAGCACAACCTTGCCAAGGTTGGGGTCGAGCGTTCGAATCGCTTCACCCGCTCCAGTTTCCTCCAGGGGACTAAGCATCGAAAAGCCGCGGAACTCCGCGGCTTTTTCGTTTTTGGGCTTGCCTGGCTAAGAGTTTCGGCGGAATTCCCCAGGAGTCACATAAAATTACAGCGAGGAACGGTTCCCGCCTCGCCTCGTTAGCGCTCCATCAACGCAACGATGGAGAAAGCCATGCAGGACATTTCCGGCAAGCGCGTCGCTATCCTGGCGACGAACGGGTTCGAGCAATCCGAACTTGAGGTGCCGCTGAAGAAGCTGCGCGAGGCGGGCGCCAAGGTCGATGTCGTGTCGCTCGCAAGCGGCAAGATCAGAGGCTGGGATCTCAAGGACTGGGGCCGAGAAGTTCCCGTCGACAAGACTTTGGATGAGGCGCGAGCGGACGCCTATGAGGCGATCGTCCTGCCCGGCGGGGTCATCAATCCCGATCTGCTGCGTGTCGAGCGAAAGGCTCTGGGCTTCATCGAATCGTTCTGGTCGGCCAAGAAGGTCGTCGGCGCGATCTGCCATGCGCCCTGGCTTCTCGTCGAGACCGGCATCGTAAGGGGTCGCCGGGTCACATCTTACAAATCGATCAAGACCGACGTGATCAACGCCGCCGGTCTGTGGGAGGACAGCAAGGTCGTTACCGACCAGGGACTTGTCACCAGCCGCAACCCCGGCGATCTCGAGGCGTTCTGCGACAAGCTCGCCGAGGAGATCAGCGAAGGGCGGCACGACAGAAGGGTTGCTGCCTAGCCGGCTGTCCGCCCGGACGCATCGATTGGAAGGTTACGCCGGGAAAACCGCACCGTTTTCCTCAGGCGCTCTTCGCCCCATCCGCCTTCCGCAGCGACGCCTGATGCACCAGCGAGGTCCAGCTGTTGGTCGAGGCGAGGTGGCAATAGAGCAGGCCGAGCGCGCCGGATTTGCGCAGGTCGAGGAACGCCTCGTCGCTCAATCTGTTGAAGGCCGGCTCGTCGATCACCTGGAAATCGGTGAGGTTGAGCACCTCGCCGCCTTCCAGCGTCACCTTGCTCTGGCGCGGTGAAAACAGGCTGTGTGCATCGACCTTTTCGACCATCTCGCGGGTGGCTCTGAAGTCGATCTGGAACTGGTTGCAGAAGGCGAGCGCCTGTTTGGTCGCTTCGGTCGGCTCGTTGCCGGTGAAGAACGGCAGGATCTTGTCATCGCGGGACGGCGCCAGCAACTGGTCGACGACCCGGTCGCTGGCCCGTTCGACGCACAGCGTCAGCCGGCCGGCCGATGTCGGGTCTTCGGCCAGGATGAAGGGATAGCGCCGGACATAGGCGGGGATGTAGTGCGGCCCGGTCCATTTGCCGTCGGCATCGACGAACAGGTTCTCGTTCTGGCGCACGCCGGTGATGATCACCGGCGACTTGGCCGGGCCGATAAAGACGATCGGGTAGGAGCGCATCGCCGCCGGCATTTCCGACGCGACCACCGGAATGGCGTGCGCGGAGCGGGCGAAGCCGAAGTCGCTACGCGCGGTCAGGCCAAGCGAGCCGTGCCGCGCCGGATTGAGCGCCTCGGGCCTCGAATAGAACAGCGGCAACGCATCGCCCGTCACGTTCGTCTTTGCATCCGCCATCATCCGTCTCCCGCACGCCCATCAGGCTGCCAATGGTCCCGAAGCCGGGATTTATGCTTGTTTGCGCTGATCTTGGATCGAAAGGAATCCCGCGCATGAACAAAGTACTACAGCGTCTCTTGCGCGCATAAAAGGACAGGCGGTGCTGTATTTTGGGTTTGCGGCGGTCGATTGTCTTGGGGAACACGACCGCCGGCCTGCCCGCCTCTGGACAGCTTGCGGCGAAGCGGCGACAGTGCCTCCGCTGGAGCAATTCCAGGAAAAGTGTGGAGCGGTTTTCCCTGGCAATTGCGAAGAAACAAAAGCCGGATCAGCGATCCGAACGCTGAACCGCTCCAGCGGACAGATTGAGGGAAACGGAATGGCGTCGGTGTCGGATTTCGAGCAGGGACAAACCTTCACCGTCGAAGCCGGGGGCCGGCAGATCCCGCTCGAACTGAGCGCGGTCAAGCCCATCGCCGCCAGCCCGCGCCCGGGTGGCGGTTTCTCGCTGCTGTTCAAAGGCCCGCGCGAAATCGCATTGCCGCAGGCGACCTATCTTTTCACGGGGGAAAGCGGCAGCCACGAGATCTTCATCGTGCCGGTCGCCGCCGATGCGACCGGGCGGCTTTACGAAGCGGTGTTCAATTAGAGGCTTGACGCAGGGAGGGTCTGATCGCTTCGAAATTAGCTGAAGCCTCTCCTCTTCGTTCGTCATCCTAGGGTCTGCGCCGCGTCGCTCCGCTCCTTGCTCCGCCCTAGGATGACGAAGCTGGTGAGAGCCGCCGCTTGCGATGCTCGCCGTCACATACCAGCCCCGCCGCCCCCGGCGCACAGTCCATCAGGTCATAAACGCCCTTGTCCTCGACGACCGCGAAGCCCAGCGCGGCATAAAGCCGTCTCGTCGGATTGTGCTTCTCGACATGGATCGATGCTGATTTGCCGGCTAACCATGCCTCGTCGATGAGGTCACAGAGCAGTGCGGTGCCGTAGCCCTTGCGGCGATGATGCGGCAGGAAGGCAATGTCGATGATGCGGTGCTGGCTTGGCCAGCGCTCGACATAGAGGCGGCCGATGTCTTCGCTATCGCGTTCCACCACCAGCCAGTCGGCCTCGGGATAGTGTTTTCGGTAATGCGCATGCTGGGCCTGGAACTGCATGCCGAGGAATTCGGCCTTCTGCGCCTCGCTCCACGACGTCACTGCGAGTTCTTCGAAGCGGGTCGAGGCATAGAGCCGCGACAGGAACGGCAAATCCGCTTCCGTCGCAGCGCGGAAGCCGAGCCCGGCCGTGTCAGACCGGGGCCAGACCGGACGGGCCTGCTTCGCTTGCGCCACGCTGGCGTAAATCAACCGTCAGACCGGCGGCGTCAGGTCGCGCACGACGACGATCTGCTTGAGATTGTTGTCGGTCAGCGACGTCCAGTTATACTCCCATTCGGAACTGTCGATGCCCATCTGGTTGATCGTCCACAGGCCGTTGGTGCCGTCCGGCATGAGCGCCAGGCTGAACAAAGCGAGCCGGCCGTCGGCATTGTAGTTGAGCGTCAGGCGCGTCGAGCGAAGGGATGCGCCGAAATCGCGCCATCCCGACCAGTTCTGGGTATAGGCATCCCATTGCGCGTTGAATTGGAGGAAGTGCTGCTGGTCGGCGGCGACCAGCACGATATCGCCGTCGCCCTGGATGCCGGCGGCAAGCGCAAGGTTGGGCGCCCTGGAGTAGCCGGGTGTCGCCCACTGCGTCCACGTATCCGATCCGGCGGGCATCTGGCGCGTGTGCAGCACCTGGCCGTTCTGGGTCAGGGCGAACAGATTGGTGGCGCCCAGCGGGCCGACGACCGGCGCCATCTCGATGAAGCCACCTGTCTGGGTCGTGTCGATCTGCACCCAACCCGTCCAGTCGGCGGCCTTCAGGGCCTGCGCCTTCGCCTGCTGGCAGCGATAGAGATGCAGGTTCGAATTGATGCCGAACAGGGCGATGCGGCCGTCGCCCTGGCGTATCGCCGAAACCGTCACCAGCCCGCCGGGGATCTGGATCCAGTCGCTCCACGGTTTGGCCGGCGGCGTCAGCACGTCGACGGTGACGACGATCGGTGTCGTCGTGCCCGGCGGCGTGATGGTTTTCTGCACCTGCACGATCTGGTCCGGATTCTGGTAGATCCACCAGATGCGGCCCTGATTGTCAGTGACGAAGACCTCGATGCGGCCGTCGGCATCGCGCGCCATCGAAAGCTTCTGATAGGAGGTGGCGCCGGGCGGCGTGCCGATGCCCATCGGCGCGGTCCATTTCTCGACCGGGCCGATCTGGTTGGCGTCTTCGGTGATGAAGGACAGATTGGTGGTTCCCGATGGCTGCGCGACCACGGCGACACGGCCGTCCTTGGTGAGGCCCGCCGTCATGATCACCCAGGCGCCGGGCGCGATGAACGACCAGGCCGAAGGCCATGGCCCGTTCGGCGAAAGCTGCGCCTTCTGGATCAACTGCCCCTTGGCGGAATCGATCCCCACCACCATCAGCCGCGACAGTTCGAAAAACGACGTGCCGGCCGGCTTGTGCTGGTAGACGGGCGCGGGACCGGAGCGCACCGGACGCCCGCCATCCCTGGCCTTGGAAGCCGCCCTTGGCGCTGGCGTCTTCGCGGCGGGGGCTTTCGACTCTGATGCTGCTTTCTTGGCCATCGTATTGGTCCCTGCCCTGTTGGCTCGGAATTCAGGTTCTTGGTGGGAAGACGCCTTGCAGTGCGATGCAGAAATAGAGCGTCAGATAGGGCTGCAGATTGTTGTGTGGCAGGTCGCCGCCGGCGGGGGGGAGCGATTGAGGACTCATCTGCGTCAGGTTGGCCGCCGGGGTATAGATTGTTGCGTTGGTGGATTTGGCCAGGCTTCGCGTCGATGACGGCGCATTGAGCTCGCCCAGATCAATGTCATGGTCGCGCATTGCGTGAGTGTGGTTAGGAATTTCCGATTCGAGCAGGGTTACCGTTTCCGTACCGCCAGGCTCGCCAAGATCGTGCAGGGACAAGCCCGGCCCCTGACCCCAGAACATCGGCGCACGGCCTTGCAGATCGGGCAAAGCGAAATTGGACTTGCCGTCGCCGCCATAAGTGGTGCCTAGCAGCGAAAACAGCGCCGTGTTCTGCGACAGCGGCAGCAACTGCCCGTCGCACCACGCCCAGCCCCTGGGCGCGAAATTGAACGGAAAGATCCGGATTTCGGCGACGAACGGGTCAGCCATGATGTCCTCTCAGGTGGGCGACGGAAAGATGCCGAAAAGTGAAATGATAAAGCTGATGCAAAGATACGGCTGGAAATTGTTGTGCGGCTGGCTGCCGCCAACGGCTGTTACAGCCTGCTGGGCCATGTTGGTATCGGTCGTGTCCTGGATGTAGGGCAAGGCGCCACCGCCAATCTGTGCAACGACCTTCCCGCTGGGACTGGTATCTTGACCAATATTCAGGGACGCGACCATTGGATGGCTGTGTGAAGGAATCTGGGAAATTGTCATATTGACTTCCTCCACGCCTCCCGTCTCCGCGAGGATAAAGCCGTTGCCCTGATGGAGCGGAACACGGCCTTGCAGGTCGGGCAGCGCAAAGGTGCTCTCGCCATCGCCGCCATAGGTTGTGCCAATCAGCTGGAAAAGTGTCTCGTTCTCCGAGATCGGCAGCAATTGTCCCTCGCAGAACATCCAGCCGGCCGGCGCGAAGTTGCCGGCAAACATGCGTATCTCGCCAACGTAAGGCTGTGCCATGGTCGCGCCTCCTTAATTTGGCGAAGGAAAAATGCCCTGCAGGGCGATGCAGAAGCTCAGCGTCAGGAACGGCTGCATGTTGAGATGCGCCTGACTGCCGCCAATACTGGCAATTGTGCTCGGGCTCAGCGTCGTCACGTTCGCGAAGTCGCTATACAGCCGCCCCGGAACCACCCCCAAAACGTTCCCAACACCATCTTGGCTACTACCGGTGTTTGTGCTGGCCTGCGCAAAATGAACGTGTGTCGGCATTTCGGAAATCGACAGCGTGTGGTTTTGCTCGCCACCGCGCTCGCCAAGTGTGTGACTGCTTCCGACGTGGATTGGGATACGTCCCCGATAATCGGGCAGTGCGAAATTGACCTGGCCGTCACCGCCGAAAGTGGTTCCGAGCAGTGAGAATAACGCCTGGTTCTGGTTGATTGGCAAAAGCTGCCCGTTACAGAGTGCCCAACCCTTGGGCGGGAAGACAAATGACATAATCCTGATTTCCGATAGAAATGGCTCGGCCATGTCTCGCGCCCTCATAAGATATCAGTAGAATACACGGAACGACACAAAAGTCTACTTGGCTCCCTAACAAAATAGGTACTTTATAAAATAATAGACAGTATTTAAATAACTAGAGGCGCAGGAAGACAGTACACATCCAAGGCTGTAGATCATCGCACCAAGATCACGGCACTGAACCGGCCGAGTGGTGGCCTTTCTACCTCATCAGCGTCGTCATCACGGGAACGGCGGCGTGGCGAGCCCGGTAAATCCGGTCGAGTCGGCCGTCGCAGTTGATGCAGAAACAACTGTATTGCGGCTGTTCAGATAGGCGATGGCGGCGGCCAGATCCGTGGGGGCCCCGGCATAGCCACTAAGGTTGATCGTCCCGTTGTTGCGTTGACGTACCCGGATGTCGCCGGCCGCCATGGTGCCGCCAAGCGAATGCGTGAAGGTGTTGGCCAGAGCGCCGGCGCCGCCTATGTTCAAATCGATGGATGAACCATCTCCCGTCGGCGACGCGATGCCCGACTGAACGAGAATGCCAGCGGCTGCATTTCCAACGCCATCCAGTTTGATGTCAATCGCGTTGCCGGTTATCTGGGCCAGGATGCTGCCCGCGCCGTCCTGTCCGGTCTGGACAAGGATGGCGCGTTGCGTACCGGCATAGTCGATGGTGTTGTTCTTGATTCCGACCCGCATGGCACCGCCGCCGGCATTGAATACCGCTATGCCGTCCGCTGTCAGCCCGTTTGCGACCGTGATGGTGTTGTTTTCAATTCGAGCGTCAAAAGTGAAGCCGTTGTCGAACGCCGAGCCGAGTAGGCTCACCACGACGAAGTCGCCCGTGGCCGTACTGCTCAGCGTGTTGCCGGTGGCGACGAGGCTCACATCGCTGTTGTCCCCGGCGCTGACGGACAGCTGATCGTTGTTGCTGCTCGACGTGCTGTTGATGACGTTCAGGTTCATCGTGGAGCTGTCGAACGCATCGGCGACGATTCCACCGCTGAAGTTGTTGCTCGAATTGGCACCCGAGAAGTTGATCGTGGCGTTCGACGTTCCACGGATGCCGAACAGATACCCGCTGCCAAGCACGGCGCCGGTCGAGCTGCCGCCTGAAATCGTCAGTGCGAGCGTGCCGGACTGGGTCTGCAGCTGGAAGTTGTCGTCGCCGCTGCCTGTGATCGTGGTGCTGGTGACCGCGCTGGTGCCGGACATGTTGTAGAAATGGATGCCGTCTTCGTCCGCGCCATTGCCCGCATTCGATATGCTGCTGTTGCTGAGCGTGAAGTTCGAAACAGTATTGCCGTTGATGCCTTGCTCGGCGCCGCCCGAAATGGCGATCCGGTCCAGCGTCGCCGTAGAGACGTTTTGAAGGTGGATGGCCGCGTTGGTCGCGAGGTTGTCACCGGTCGAAAGCCCTGAATTGTCGGCGTCGAGATCGGTGGTTCCGGCATTGGTGAAATTCATGTTCTTCAGCGTGATGTTGCTCGCGCTGATGAAACTGGCGCCGCGCCCGGTTGTGTTCTGAATGGTGCCGCCCGAGCCGGCGGTGGTGCCGACACCTGTCACGGTCAATCCACCCGAGCCCGTTGTGTTGAGCACGATGCCGTTGGTGCCGCCATTCGCCGAAATGCTCTGGAAATTCAGCCCGCTGGCGCCGATCGTCGTGTTGACCACGTTGAGCGCCGTGCCTGTGCCGGAGGTGATCGTGTTGCCGGTGCCCTGCACCGTCACCGTCCCTCCGCCCGTGGCGCTGAAGCCGCCGCCGCTCGTTGTGTTGATAATCAGCCCGCCATTGGTGAAGTTGATGGTCGCGCCGGGGTTGCTGGTCAGGATGACGGCGGCATTAACACCGGTCGAGAGCGTCTTGACCGCGCCGCCGAAGTTGATCGTGCCGCCGGCGTTGCTGAGCACGGCAATGCCCAGCCCGCCATCGCTGCGGATGATCGAGCTGGCGCTGTCGAAATTGATTAAACCGCCGGCCATGCCGCGGATATTTGCGACATTGCCGCCGGGGTTGGTGATGTCGACATTGTTCAGGTTGACGACCGCGCTGACGTCGTCATTGCCTGGCGTGCCCTGGTCGCCGTCGACGACAAAGGCATGGTTCGCAGCCCCCGCGTCGGTCTGGATGGCGACATTGTTGAAGGTGTAGGTGCCGGTCGCGTTGTTCAGCGAATCGCCGAGAATGGTGATGCCGGCCGTGCCCGTCAGGCTGGCATTGTTGACGGTGACGCTGCCCGCCGCCCCGTCGATCACAATGCCGGTGCCGCCGGTGTCGTTGAGCCCGTTCGCCACGGCAGTGGTGAAATTCACCGAACCGCCGGCGGTGTCGGCGACGACGATCATGCGCTGGCCGGTGGTGGCTTGCGTGATCGTGCCGGCATAGGTGACGGTGGCGGTGCCGCCATTGACATTGAACGCGGTGCCGCTTGGGCTGATGATCGAGGTGCCGGTGCCGAAATTGAACGTGCCGCCCGAGCCGTTGAGGATGTCGACGCTGGCATTGCCGCCATTCAGCGTCGTCGTGCCGACGAAACTGTAGATGCCGTCCGCATTGTCCAACTGCAGGCCGGTGCCGTTCGTCGCCGACAGCGCGCCGGTGGCGAAGTTGAGCGTGCCGCTGTGGCCGCCCGCGACGCTGACCAGGGTGGCATTGTTCGACTGACTGACATTGCCGGTATAGTTGAGGTTGGCGGTGCCGCCGCTGACGGCGATGGTTGCCGAGCTGCCGCCGACCAGCGAGCCGGCGCCGAGATTGATCGTCCCCGACCCGATGACGTTGGTGAGGACGACGGCGCTGTTGCCGCCGGCGCCGTTGCTGGTCGAGGAAAAATTCATGCCGGTGGCCGCGACGGTGACGCCGCTCAGGTTCATCGCCACACCGGTGCCCGTGGCGATGGAGTTGCCCACGCCGGTGACGCTGACCGTGCCGGTGCCCGTGGCATTGAAGCCGGCGCCTGCCGAGGTCACGATCGCCAGCCCGCCGCCGTTGAAATTGACCGTCACCGGGGCGCTGTTGCCGGCAATATCGACGCCAAGCCCGCCGCCGCTCATGCCGATGGCGTAGCTGGCGCCGCTGATGTTGTAGGTGCCGCCGGTGTTGGCGGTGATCGATATGCCGGTGCCCCCACCGGTAAAGCTGTTCGAGGCGCCGGACACCGTCACCGTGCCGCCTGCATTGTTGTTCAGCGATACGCCCAGCCCGCTGGCCGTCAGATTGCCGCTCAGGGCGACGAGGCCGGCGCCGGCAAGCCGGCTCTGGACATTCAGCGCCGGACTGAATGCGCCCGAATTGTTGACCGTGCCCGAATAGCTCACGGCAGCCGTGCCGCCGACGACATTGAAGGACGCGCCCGTCGCCCCGCTGAGCGCGCCGGTGCCGAGATTGAGCGCTCCGCTGACATTGGTCAGGCTGACATTGTTGACGCCGCCGGCCGACGAGGTCGAATCGAGCGCGATGGTGGCGGCAACACCGGAGAGATTGATCGCTGTGCCGCCGGTTGCGTTCACCGTCTGGGCGGCAGCCGTAGCGGTGATGCCCATCGTGCCGCCGGTGCCGAGAATGCCGGTGCCGGCGGTGGTGTCGATGGTGACGCCATTGGTGAAGCTGGTTGTGCCGCCGGCCTGCCAGAGACCAACGCCGCTGGTCGTGTCGATGTTGGCGAGACCGGTGACGTTGAGCGTGCCGGTCTGGACTCGGATGCCGCCGCCTGTGTTGGGGACGGTGACATTGTTCACCGTCACCGTGTTGAAGTTGAAGGTGCCAGTGTTGGTGTTGATGGCATCGATGCCGAAGCCCGTCGTGTTGGTGATGCTTGTCCCGCCGGTGACGGTGAAGGTCCCGGCGACGCCGTCGAAGATGATGCCGCTGGCGCCGCCTAGGGCGCTGACGGTGGCAAACGTCATGTTGACGGTCAGCGGATCGAGATCGAATGCCGCGCCGTTGTTGGTGGTGACCACGCCACCGCTGTTGTTCAGCGTGAAATTGGTGGTTTTGGTGTTGGCGATGACACCGGTGCCGCCATTGTTGGCAAGGCTGAGCGTGCCCAGATCAAGGGTACCGCTGGTGTTGGTGAAACTGAGGCCATTGCCCTGCACGCGAGCGCCTGGGTTACCGATGCCGAGCGTGCCGGCACTGACCGTGCCGCCGGCGCCGTCGGAATCGAAGCGGACATTGTTGAAGGCGATGCCGCCGCTGCCGGCGCCGCCGGTCACCTTGTTGCCGGCAAACGACCTGATCGCAATTGAGTTGTCGGTTGCATTGATGTTCTGACCGGCGAAGGACGCTGCGAGGCCGGAGCCGGTCGATTGCAGCGTGTTGCCGTCAATCGACAGCAGAAGCGTATTGGCCGGAGCTCCCGTGGTGGAGAAATCGAGCGCGTTGCCGCCGGCGGCGATGGTGTTGTTCCTGACGAAGAAACTGGAGGCGCCGGTGGCGTTGGCGGCAACGCCCGCACCGGAACCGAGATTGCTGACGATCAGGTTCTGGATGCCGCCCGTGAAGATGCCGCTGCCTGATGTCGCCAGGTTGATGACCTGCGTGGCGTTGTTGCTCTGCAGGACCGGCCGCAGCGTGTCGATGCCCCCCGGCGCCGAAATGATCGGCGAGTTCTGCACCGTGGTGAAGTGGAACGCGGCGGAGGCGCCGCTGCTGGTGTCGACACCGAGCTGCGAAACATCGACGGCCGCGTCGCCGCTCTTGAAGGCGAGCAGCACCTGCCCGTCATCGAGGTTGAACGTGGTGCCACTCAGGTCGATGGTTTCCTGGGCGCCGTTGACGTTCTTGTCGATCAGCACCACGACGTTGGCCGTGGAAGCCTGTGCGCCCGCGTAACTGCCCGGATTGGCGAGGCTGCCGTCGCCGGTGCCGCCTTCGGTGACGTAGTAGACGGTGATCGATGACAGGTTGGAAACGTCGCCGGTGAAATTGACGTCGTTGAAATTGTAGTCGCCATTGGTCGGCAAACTATCGGTGGTGTGGATGACGTGGCCGCCGGTGGTTGCGATCGACGACTCGGCCGGGCCGGCGCCGTCGCCGAACACCAGCCTGGCGTTGGTGGCGCTGGAGAACTGCACGCCATAGCCGACATTGGCGATAGTCGATTTCTGGCCGGCCGGATTGTTGTTGACGGTGTCGCCGAGCTGGATGGTGCCCGTGCCGGTGGTGCCGGCCATGTCGATTCCGATCGTGCCGGCGAAGCCGCCGCCGTCTACATCAAAATCGTCCGCGGTGATGTTGCTCGCGCCGAGCGCCGCGCCGTTGAGGTCGAGGCCGACCGCATTGGCGGCATTGAGCCCGATGGTCAGGCTGGCGAAATTCAGCGTCGAGCCGAGCGTGCCAGAGACCTGGACGCCGGTCGTGGTGACGCCCTGCAGGTCGACCGCGCCGAGATTGAGGGTGCCGCCGCTGACATTGTTGAGCGATATGCCGGTCGCCGCGCCATTGACCGAAATCGTATCGAACTTGATACCACCGGCGCCGACCGTCGCGCCTTTCGCCCCGGCGACGACCGCCGTCGCGTCGCCAAGCTTCAGCGCCGTGCCCGTGCCGGTGGTGATGGTGTTGCCGTCGCCGGTGACGCTGATCGTGCCGGGGCCAAAGGTGCTGGCGGTGAAGCCGGCGCCGCTGCTGGTGGTGATGACGAGGCCGCCATTGGTGAAGTTGAGCGTGCCCTTGGTCTGCGGGTCCATCACGTACGACGGTGCCTTGACGATGGCATCGTTGGCGCCGGTGTTGAATATCTTCGACGTACCAGAGAAGGTGACCGTGCCGTTGGCCGAGCCGCCGATGGCGACACCCTCGCCACCGCTGTGATCGATGGTGCTCGAAATATCGTATATGCCTTCGGCATGGCCAAAGAAGTCGAAGGCCGTCGATGACGTGGTGGAAACGACGGAACCGCTCATGTTCAGACGGGTCGCATCGCCGCTGGCGCTTATCACCGATCCCGCACCGACCGTGATCGAACCTTTGTAGGTCAGCGTGGTGAAGGCCAGGTCATTGCCGCCGCCGAGGCTGATAGCCGAGACGGTGGTGTTCGTGATGCTGGCGCTGCCGTTGACGCCGACGTTGACGGTCCCGCCCTGCGAGCTCTGTATGATGCCGAACTGGCCGCCATCGATGGTCAGGGTGGATCCGGCGACATTGGCGATGTTGACGGTGCCAACCTCGGGACCGCCGATATCGAACCCGGCATATTGGACGTCGAGATCGATCGTGCCGGTGAAGTTGACCTCCCCGGTGCCACTCAGGGCGTACAGCCAGGCGCCGGTGTATCCAGTATCCCTCAGGCCGCCGATGTTGACATCCCCGACGAGATTGGCGCCCAACAGCGTCACGCCGGCACCGCCAGGGTCGCCGGGAAGGGCAGGGATCGTGGAGTCCGCCGAGATGCTGTCGAAGGTAATGCCGGCGCTGCCGACATTGGCACCATACACCACAAGCCCGTCGCTGCCGGCATTGATCTTGTTGCCGGCGCCGGTGACGGTAATGATGGTGGAGGTTGCGTCAGCCGGGCCTAAATCGCCAATTGCGACGAAGCCCGCCCCGGTCATTGTCGTTATAGCAAGGCCACCATTGGTGAAGTCGATCGTGCTGTTGGTATTGAGTGCCGGGACGGCTGAAGCGTAATTGCCAATGATACCCAAGCTCACGCCGTCCGTCGCGCCCGAGCTGATCACCTTGCTGGTGCCCGAGAAGGTGATCGCGGCCGCGTCGTTGCCGGCAACGACGATGTTGCCGCCGGCTGCCGCATTGGTATCGGTGAGATTGCCCGACAGCGTCACCGAGCCGCCGGTCATGCTCTGGATCGACACCGCGGCGCCCGTGCCGTTGCTGGCGATCGTGCCGCCATAGGAAATCGTCGCGTTGCCGCCGCTGGCTGCGGTCCCCGAGCCGACATTGAACGACGTGCCCGAACCGGTGTTGGTCAGCGTACCGGTGCCGAAGCTTGCCGTGCCGCTGAGGTTCTGCAGGTCGACGCCGCTGCCGGAAGCGAATGTGGCACTTGTCGAGGCGAAGTTGATACCGGCCGTGATGCCGTCGAGCGCCGCCGCCTGCGCGTTGGTGGCGTTGATCGTGCCGGTCACGACATTGACCGTGCCGCCGCCGGTGGCGCTGAACGCTGTCACGCCGTTCGTGGAGACATCCAGATCCGCGAAGGTGATGACAGAGCCCGTATTGCCGGTCAGCGAAACGCCGCTGCCGTTGACCGTCGCCTTGTCGGCGAAATCGACCGTGCCGCCGGTGCGGTTGGCGATCGAGATGCCGCCGCCGGTCAGCGTGCCCGCCGGTCCGCTGTTGGGCAAGGTGCCGCGCGTGACCGTGATGTTGCCGGTGCCGCCATCGACGTCGAGCAGCGTGCCGGCAACGTTGATGTTGTTGTCTGTGATCGACAAATTGCTGTCGAGGCCGGCAACCTTGAACGCCGTCTGGCCGGTGGCGACATTGCTGACCGTGACGCCCTGGATGACGATACCGCCGACATTGCTGAAGCCGGCAGCATTCTGGTCGATGGTGAAGACCGAACCGCTGCCGCCAGTGAAGTCGAATGCGGTGTCGCGCACCTGATTGCTGCCGAGCAGCTGCAACGTATCGCCGCCCGTGCTCTTGACCACGCCCTCATTGCCGGTGACGTTGCCGCCGGTGGCGCCGAGATTGCCCTGGACATTGATCGGCTGGATGGTGCCGGAGGTGATGATCGAACTGCCGTTGCCGAAGCCGGCGATCGACTGGCCCGAATCGAGCGTGAACGGCATGGCGCTCAGATCGACCGTGCCGACAAAGGCGAAGGTCAATGTGCCGGTCATGGCATCGGCCTGGGCGGCCGTGACCGTGGTCACCGCGGCGCTGAGCCCGTTGGTGCCGGCAGCGATCACGCCACCGTCCTGGGAAATCATGACGACCCCGCCGACCGCGCTGGCCAGATTGGCGCTGCCGGTGAAGGCGACATCGTCGAAATCATAATTGCCGAGCGTCGGATCGAGCCCGATCGTGTTGACCGTGTAGCCGCCACTGGCCGCGCTGATGAAGGATTCCAGCCCGTCGCCCGCATTGCCGTCGCCAAAGGTGAAATTGGCGTTGGCGGAGGTCGCCGTTGTGCCGCCGGACGACAGTTCGACGCCGACGCCAACCTTCGAGATGCTGGAGCCCTGCAGGAAGGTGATGGTCTTGTTGCCGATGGTCCACGACAGGTCGATGCCGCGCGAGGTCAGGTCGTCGGTGCCGGTGATCGTCGTCACGCCGAAATCGGCTGTCGTTGACGAACCGCTGAAGTCGATGCCGGTCTGGTTGGCGCCGGCGCCCAGCGTCACATTGGTTGTTCCAAATGTGACATCGGCATTGGTCAGGGCGAAGTTGATGCCGGCTGGACCGACGGTCGAACCCATCGTCACGCTGGTGGTGCCGAAGGTGACGGCGCCGGCATTGTTGGTGATGTCGATGCCATTGCCCGTGGCGCCCGACACGGTCACCGCCCCGAAGGTCGCCGATGCGGTGCTGGCGACATTGGCGACGGCCAGGCCGGTGGCCGTCGCGCCGGTGATCGACAGCGGAGCTGTGACGTTCAGCGTCGCGGTGCCGGCAAGGCCGGTGACGACGGCACCACCGCCGCCCGTCGCAGACAGCGTCGAGCCGATGAAGCTGATCGCGCCGCCGACCGGGGGCAGCGACGAGCCGATCGCGAAAAGATTGCCGGTGCCGGTCGAGGTGATGCTGCCGCTGAAGGTCACCGAGCCGCCGGTGGTGCCGTCGACCTTGACCGCCGTGCCTGGCACGGTTGCCGAGCTGGAGATGTTGGCCGCTACACCGATTGTCGCGCTGCCACCGGAAACGACGACACCGTCGCCAACGCCCGAATTGGTGATGGTGCCACCGAGGATCGTGATCGAGCCCGTGTTGTTGGTCAGGCTGACATCGGTGCCCGCGACATTGGTCGTCACCAGATTGGTGATGGTGAAGGTCGATGACGAAGCGTTGATTGCAACGCCGTTGATGCCGGCACCGGTGCCACCGATAGTGACATTGCCACCCAGGAACTGGCCGCCCGAGACGGCATTGAAATTGAGCGCTGTGGCTGCCACGACGCCTGTCGTGATGCTGTCGAACGCCATGCCGCCGGTGCCGATGGTGACGCCGTCGAGATAGATCGCGTGGCCGGTGCCGGTGGTGATCTGCTCCGTGCCTGCGGCCGCGACTGTGATCGTGCCGCCCCCGGTGGCGCTGAAGCCGGTGCCGATCGTCGTGGTCAGATCCAGCCCGCCGGTGAATTTGATTGTGCCGCCGGTGTTGCCACTCAGGTTGATCGCGAAGGCGGTGGCGGTGCTGGCGGTGATCGCTCCGCCGAACGTGGCGCTGCCGCCGCTCATGCCAGAGATCGTCACCGCGCTGGTAGCAGCGGTCTGGTTGATGGTGCCGTTGTAGGTGACGTTGGGCGTCGAGTTGCTGATGGAGAAGGCGTTGCTGCTCGTGTTGGCGATGGAACTCCCGACCCCGAAGGTCAAGGTTCCGCTGGAACCGCCGACGATGCCTATGCCTACGCCGCCGCCGGTGATGTCGAGATCGTCGAAGGTGGCGATGCCGTCGAAATTGTTGGTGGACAGCGCGGCACTGGTGGCGTTGGTGATCTTGGTGTTGCCGGTGAAATTGACGGTCGCGCTCGAACCAACAAGCGCGATGCCGGTTTGAGATGCGGTCTGGACGGTCAGGTCGTCGACCGAGACCGTACCGGTCACTCCATCGAGGAAGAGGCCGGTAGCGACATTGCTGACCGTCACGCCTTGGACGGTCAGGCCATTGATGCCCAGGCCGTGTATGCCGGCGGCGGCGCCACCGGAAATATTGAAATCGAGCAACGTGTTGCCGTTGCCCAGCGTCACGACATCGCCGCCGCCGGAACTGGTCAGCGTTGCCGCGCCCGCGGAATCCGAGATGGATTCGTCATGATGGACGTTGGTGCCGGTGACATTCAACGGCACCCCGCCGAGCGAGAACTCGCGGCCGTTGCCGAACGAGGCCAGTTCCTGTCCGTCGCTCAGCGAGAAGCCGGTGGCGTCGTCGATTGTCCCGCGGTTGACCAGCACAATGATGGCGTCGCTGGCGGTAATGCTGTCGGCATAATCGATCGAGGCGAGGTCGGTGATCGACGTGCCGCCGCCCGAAGCCCCGGCCGCGACGAAGATATAGTTGCGCAGATCGTAAAGTTGCAGGCCGGTAAACTGTGTCGTGCCGAAGGCGTAGTGGCCGCTGCCCTCATTGAGCCCGCGCGCATCGAGCGAGGCGGTGATGCCGGAGATGGAGCTGGAATCGCCGCCGAAGGTAAATTCGGCGTTGGCCGTGGCCCCCGGCGTGCCGGCTATGCCCAGCCGCACGCCGGTATCGACATTGGTGATGACGCCGCCATCGGTGATGGTGATGACCGCCCCGCCAACACTCGGTGAGGTCAGGTCGATGCCGATCGAGCCGGCAGCACCGGTGCCGGTGATGTTGAGCGACTGCGCGGTGAAATTGGTCCTGGATCCGGAGAAGTCGAGGCCGGTGCCGACACCCAGTCCGGAGATGACGATGTTGCCGGCGACCACCGCCGCATTGACGCCGGCAAACGAGATGCCGTCGGCGCCGGGGTTGGTGATGCTGATGTCGCCGAAGCGGATCGTCGCCGGCGAATCCGAAATGGCGATCGCCGGTCCGGTCGTGTCGGAGATCGTCGTCGCACCGTTGACGGTGAAGCTGCCCGCGACATTCTCGAGCACGACACCCGACGTGCCGCCGCTCTGGCTGATCGAGTCCAGCACCACATGAGCGGTGATCGGATCGATGAAGACGGCGGTGCCGCCATTGCCCGATATTGTGCCGCCGGTGGTGGTGAACGTCCCGCCGGTCGAGGTGCCCTGCACGGTGATGCCGCGGTCGGTATTGTCCTGCGCATTGACGGTGGCGAAGGTGTAGGTGCCCTTGCCGGTGATATCGAGACCGTCGTCGAGATTGCCCTGCAGCAGCGTCGTGCCGGTGAAATTGTAGGTGCCGTCGCCGTCGATGTGCAGACCGTCGAGGCCGTTGCCGGTGGCGGTGAAGTTGGAGCCGGTGATGCCAGTCGAGCTGCCCGTGAAGTCGGCGCCGTTGCCGCCCGCACCGGTGACCGTCACATTGGTCAGCGTCGCGCCGGTGATGTTGTTGCCCAAAATGCCGTTGGCGCCGCCCGTGATGGTGATGCCGTTGAGCGTGTTGCCGTTGCCCAGCGTGATGACGGGGTTGACGACGTTGGTGCCCTGGATCGTGCCGTCGCTGCCGCCCAGGTTGAAGGTGCTGGTGCCGCCACCGAACAGCCTGGCGGTGACGCTTTCGCCGCCGCCGATGACGGTCTGGCCATTGGCGAGCGTCACGCCGCCGGTCGTCAGATTGCCGTTGCCGCCAAGCGCGACGACAAAGCCGTTCGCACCCGACTTGGTCACGGCGTCGTCCAGCGTCGTCGGGTCGGCCAGCGTGCCGGCGCCGGCGAGGCCGCCGTCGGCGAAATAGAACTTGCCGAAGGCGGCACTGGTGGCGGCGTTGATGGCGATGCGCGTGGTCGTGCCGCCGGTCAGCGTCTGCGACTGGACGCGGACGCCGATGTCGCCACGCACCCGTTCGTTGACGCGCTTGCGAAGGCCTTCGCTGACCGGATAGACCGGCTCCGCCCCGCTATCGGTCCCGTCTGCATTGTCCGAGCCGCTGCCAGGATTGAACGGGATGTTCAGCCGCACACTGCCGGCGAACTGGGTGTCGTCGCGATTGTCGTTGCGGACCTCGCCGGCGAAGACCAGTTCCGTGTTGCTGCCGAAGACATCGCCGATCGTATACTCGAACCCGGCCTTGGCGCCGGTGACGCTGCCGTCGTCGCCATGCGGATCCTCGAAATGATAGCCGCCGATGTCGAGCCGCAGCGAATGCTTGTCGGGCAGGGCGACCGGCACCTGCGCACCGATCTCGCCCTCGATGCCCCACGCCGCGTAGTCGCGGTGGTCGATGACCGAGATCTGCTCGATCAGCTGGTTGCTGACCATCGACAGGGTCGAGCTGGCCGAGTGATCCGTTGAATCGCCCTTGATCGGCAGATAGACGTTCACATGCGCATCGAAATGAGGCGTGATCGCCTCGGCGCCCAGCGTGGCGGCGGTGAACTGGGTGGAGTTGTAGTTCTCGATGTTGAGGTAGGCGTGGCCGCCGATCATCAGGTCCGGGTTGACGATGCGGCGAATGCCGAGGCCGACATCCTGGCCGAAACCATCCTTGAAATCGTGCTTGGCCCGGACATCCAGGAACAGCACGGATTCGGCCGTCTGCTTGAGCGGGATGAAACCTTCGAGCGCGGCGTTGCCGCCATTGTTGTCGGCGCCGATGATAGCGCGGATCTGCGGCTGCCACAGGCCGTTCGGATCGGCATGGGCCGCCGGACCGGAAAGGCCGAGCGCCAGCGTCGTCAGCGCCGTCGTCTTCCAGAGATGCCTGGCGATTCGCGAACGGCGATAGCCGGCGCGAGCGTGGAAATCCTCCCCACGCGCCGCTATCTCACCAACTTGCCGAGAAGTCTCGGTAGTTCCCATCCCTGGCGAGTCCTTCGGGGACTACACGCGCCCCGTGTAAATCCTTAATCGAATTCTATTGTATAGCGAGTCTCGGGCGCTCCGATTTCTGAAAGCTCCCTGTAAAATTGTTCGCTGTATCCGAAAGGTCACAGTAATTTCGCCGGCTTTCTTGCCTCCGGTCGAGCTTTCGAAACAGTCGCGGGTGTTGTATCAAGCCGTGCTCGGGAGAATACCGGGCGCGGTGAGGAAACATGCAAGACGTCCGGCAAAATAACATGACAGCTACTTTAGCGAAGTCTAATTTACTTGGCGTGGCCGCGGGGCTGACCGCCCTGTGGCTTGGTCTGGCCGCCGGCCCAGCCCTTGCCGAAGATGCCAAGCCGGCCCAGCCAAAGCCGGCTGAAAGCAATGCAAAACCGGCCGATGCCAATCCATGGGCAGTGAACTGCTCCAGCGGTTCGGCGACCAGCGAGCTTCAGTGCCAGGTTTCGCAGAACCTGACCGAGGCCAAGACCGGGCAGCGCGTGCTGACCGTGACCGTGCGCCGCGACAACGGCAATGGCAGCCTCGCCATGCTGCTTGCCCTGCCACACGGCCTGTTCCTGCCGTCCGGCGCCTCCTTCCAGATCGACCAGGGCCAGAAGACGACGATTGCCATCCAGACCAGCGACCAGAACGGCGCTTATGCCGCCACGCCGCTGTCGGCGGATCTCATCAAGGCAATGAAGTCCGGCACCAATCTGAACATCGGCATGGAATCGGTCACCCGCAAGCCGGTCACCATCCCGATATCGCTGGCTGGCTTCACGGCCGCCGTCGCCAAGCTGGAATCGATCAAGTAGCTGCTGTCAGCGGCTTGATTGTCGATGCGCGGAGTGCTTCGTTGCCGCTTCGAACAGTGGGGAAATCATGACAGGCTTTGTCGATCGCAGGCGCGCGGCGCAACTGATGAAGCGCGCGGGCATCGCGGCGCTGGTGCTGTGCGCACCCGAGGCCTTCCACTATGCGACCGGCGCCTCGATCGGCCCGGCGGGACTGTTCCGGCGCGCCGGCGCCGGCTTCGTCGTCATCCCGGCCCGCCAAGGCCTGCCGATCGGCGTGGTGGTGGCGGATTTCAATGCGGGACAGTTGCAACTGGCTCTGCCCGACGCCGTCATCCGCAGCCACCCGATCTGGATCGAATTCGCCACGTTTGACGCCTCGAGGCCAGCGCAAGGGCTGGCGCGGCGCATAGTGGCCGGCTTTGGCTCGTCCGGCTGGACGCCTGCCATTACCCGGCCCGCTACATTCGAGTTGGCCAATTCCGTCCATGAGCTGAAGCAGATCCTGACCGGGTTCGGTCTCGAGCGCGCAACGATCGGCGTCGATCTCGATTTTGTTCCCGCCGCTGATTTCGCTGCCATGCAGGCGCTGCTGCCGGGCTGCACGATGGTCGACGGCTCGGCGGTGCTCGACAGGCTGCGGGCCGTCAAGTCGCCGCGCGAGATCGATCTGCTGCAGCAAGGCATCATCCTGTCGGAGGCCGGGCTGGAGCGGCTGCAGGTCGATGCCATGGCCGGCATGCGTCAGGCCGATCTCATTGCCCTCTATCGGCAAGGCGTCGCCACGGCCGCGGCCGGCCTGTCCCATCCGGTCGCCACAGCCGAATATGTGACGCTCGGCGCCCGGCTCAAAAGCACCGATGCGAAAGCCATGCCGGGCGATCCGCTGAAGTGCGACATGGTCTGCACGGTCGGCGGCTACGCCTCCGACATGTCGCGCAACTTCACCTTCGGGCCGCCATCCGCCGAGCAGGCCGAACTGCACGCGATCGCCGAGCGGACCTTTGACGACGGGCTGGCATCCCTTGTTCCGGGAACCACGCTCGCCCAAGTGCATCGCGTCGCCACCGACAGCCTGGCGCGGCAAGGGCTGCGTACCTACCGCCGCGGCCATTTCGGCCATGGCGTCGGCCAGTCCGTCTTCTCAGAGCAATGGCCGTTCATTGCGGCCGACAGCGATGTCGTGATCGAAGCCGGCATGGTGCTGGCCTTCGAAATCCCGCTCTACATAGACCGCCTCGCCAGCTTCAATCTCGAGGACCAGTTCCTGATCACACCGGACGGGCCTGTTGCCATGAATCGTCTGCCGAGACGGTTGGAGAGGATTGGATAGCCGGCTTTGAGTCTGCACGCTGGAGATTGGCCGAAGCCTCCCCACCTTCGTCATCCACGGGCGGAGCAGGAGCGAAGCTCCGTCGCGGAGCCCCGAGGATCCATGCCGTGACCTTGGCCGAGGAATGCAGCGGAGCAGAACTCTTCATCGTAGCGACGCTTTGAAGTCGCGGCATGGATCCTCGGGTCTGCGCTGCGTCGCTGCGCTCCTTGCTCCGCCCGTGGATGACGAAGCGATGGGCGGATTTGGCCAATCTCGAAGCCGCACGCGGTGCCCAGCACCTACCCACTCACCGCCGGCCGCCGCCCCTTCCACGGCATCTCTCGCTCCAACTGTGCCGACGCGGCCAGCACCGTTGCCTCGTCGCCGTAGCGGCCGACGAGCTGCACGCCGATCGGGACGCCGCCTTTCGACCAGCCGAGCGGCAGCGAGATCGCCGGTTGGCCGGAGATGTTGAAGGGGAAGGCAAACACCGAGTCCGCCCATTTGGCGTTGTAGCGATCGATGTCTGTTTCCGACATGTCGTAATAGCCGAACGGGCGCGGCAGCTGCGTCAGGGTCGGGGTGATGAAGAGATCGTAGGCGCCGAGGTCGCCGACGATGTCGCGGCCGACCTGCCTGAGTTGCTCGACATCGGAGATGTGCCTGATGCCGCTGGTCGAGCGGCCGCGCTCGATGATTGCCCAAGTCACCGCCTCGACATCGCCTGGCGTCACCGGCCGCCCCACCACCGTCTCAAGGTAGTCGAACGTCGCCGCCGTCTGCACGCAGGTCATGTTGGTGTAGGTCTTCCACACAGCATTGGCGTCGAGCGGCATGTCATGCTCTTCGACGTGGTGGCCGAGGCGCTCGAGTGCCGCCACGGTCGCCAGCACCGCCGCCTTCACCTCCGCATCGATCGCCGTGCCGTTGGGCGGCGTGACGGAAAAGCCGATGCGCAGCTTCTTTGGCGCTCGCGCCGAGAGGCTGAGCCAGCTGCCATCTGGAACCGGCGGCGTGTAGGGATCGCCGGGCAGCGCGCCGGCAACCGCATCGAGATAGGCCGCGGTGTCGCGCACGGTGCGCGAGCAGCAGAGAAAATAGGCGCCGCCGTACCAATAGTCGCCGAACGGCGCGAGGCTGACACGTCCGCGCGACGGTTTTAAGCCCACAATGCCGCAGCAGGAGGCCGGGATGCGGATCGAGCCGGCGCCATCGCTGGCCTCGGCGATCGGCACCATGCGCGACGCGATGGCCGCGGCAGCGCCGCCGCTCGAGCCGCCGGGCGTGATGCCTTCCTTCCACGGGTTCTTGGTCACACCGTAGAGTTTCGGCTCGGTGGTGATCGACCAGCCATTTTCCGGCGCGTTCGACTTGCCGACCAGCACCAGCCCGGCCGCCTTCATGCGGCGAACGACCTCGGTGTCGAAATCGGCAACGACATCCCTGAGGTAGAAAGAAGAATTGGTGTTCGGCGCCCCGGTCCAGGACGAGGCCAGCTCCTTGAGCAGGAACGGCACACCGGCGAAGGGCGCTGATGTGTCGACCGTTTCGGCCTGCGCCCGCGCCATGTCGTAGAGGCGATGGATGACCGCATTGAGCGCCGGGTTGAGCCGCTCGACCAGCGTGATCGCTGCCTCCACCAGTTCCGCCGGTGAAACCTGGCCGCTGTGCACCAGTCCAGCCAAGTCGAGCGCGTCGGACTCGGCATAGGTTTTCAGCAGACTTTCGGTGACCATGTCTCTCTCCCAATTTTTCAACGTCGTTCGTTGATCTTGCCAACGTTTGGCGCCGCCTCCCGGCACCCTCTGTCGAGAGGGACCAAGGCACTCAAGAAACCTAGCTTTTCGCCCTACGAATACCCCCACCCCTAACCCCTCCCCGCAAGGTGGAGGGGGATTCTGTAGGCGCTGAACTCGGCAAATCACAGGCGTTTAACACCGAGGATGAAGAGCGCGGCAGCTTCCCTCCCCCTTGTGGGGAGGGTTAGGGTGGGGGTCCTTCTTCGCCAGAATCCATATGCGACAGCCTCGAATGGGGACGGGGAGACGGGAATTGCGTCAGGCCAGGTCGATGGTCCGCCCGAGCGCGATGCTCTGTTCGGCGGCGAGCACGATGCGCAGGCTGTTGACCGCTGCATCCATCTGCTCGGTCAGGTCGAGATCCTCGCGGATGGCGCGCAGGAAGAAGGCCTGCTCGCGGTCGCAGAGTTCCTGGTGGCCGGGCTCGTCCTCCATGCTGACGATCTCGTCGGGCTTGGAGAAATTCTTGTCGCCATCGACAGCGGCATAGTGGATCTTCAGCGCGTCGGTCTTGGTGTGGCGGTCGATGTCGGCGGAGTTCGACACCTCGGCGGTGTCGGCGGCGCTGCTCGCCTGCTGTCCGGCGACGATCGACACCGCGCCCTTGGGGCCGACCACGTCCTTCACGAAATAGGCCGTCTCGCTCATCATCGGACCCCAGCCGGCTTCGTACCAGCCGACCGAACCGTCATCGAAGGTGACGTGCAGATGGCCGTAATTCTGCTTGTCGGCCTCCGCCCAGAGCTTGGCGCCGATGCCGTGCACGCGCACCGGCTTGGCGCCGGTCAGCTGGCACATGACGTCGACATAGTGGACGCCGCAATCGACGATCGGGATCAGCGAATCGATCAGGTTCTTGTGCCAGTGCCAGGCGCTGCCGCTGCTCTGCTGGTTGAGGTTGAGCCGCATCACCAGCGGCTTGCCGAGCGTCTTGCCGACCTCAATGAACTTGATCCATGACGGGTGGACGCGCAGGATATAGCCGAGCACCAGCTTGCGGTTCTTGGCGCGTGCCGCCGCGACCACTTTCTCGGCATCCTCATTGTTGGTGGCGAGCGGCTTTTCCATGAACACATGGCAGTTGGCGGCGATTGCCTTCAGCGCATATTCGGCATGGGTGTTCGGCCAGCTGTTGATCGACACCGCGTCCGGTTTTGTTTCCTTCAGCGCCTGGTCGAAATCCTCGTAGAGTGGGTAGCCGGCTAATTCTCCCGGAATCTTCGTGTTGCTCTTGATCGAGCGGCTCATAATGCCGACGATCTCAAAACCGTCGAGCCGGTGATACGCGCTGGCATGCGACGCACCCATATTGCCGAGACCCACCACCAGCACCTTTACCTTGTCGGACACCGCTGCCTCCCAATTGATTGAATTGTGGACGGCGATCAGCGCCGCCGCTCACTGCCCTTCCTCTCCCCCGTCGATCGGGGGAGAGGTGTCGAGCGCAGCTCGACGGGGTGGGGGTCGACCTTCGCCGCCCGCCTAATATTTCTTGCGCGTCGGATTGTGCCTGTCTTGCGGCGACTGCGCGTTTGGCGAACGCCTTCCCCCACTCCGTCGCCGCTTCGCGGCGCCACCTCTCCCCCCTCCGGAGGGAGAGGAAAGGAGCCCGGCAGGGCAATGAGGGGCGGCGCCGACATGATCCGTTTGCGCCCCTACTTGATCGCCGAATCGAACAGATGCGCCTTGATCTTCTCTACATCGAGGGCGGCGAAGCCTTCCGACAGCTTGTATCCGTCGGCATCGGCTTTAACCTTGGCCTTGTCGAAATCATTGGCCGGGCCGATCAGATCGTTGGTGCAGACATCCTCGGCCTCCACCGGAGCGGTGATCTGGCCGATCTTGTGGATCTCGTCGAAAAAGCCCTGCCAGCTCGCCATGTCGTGCGAGCCCCAGCCGCCGCGCTTGTCCATGTCGCCACGGAAGACATTGATCTGCTGCAGGATCGAGGTGGTGCCGAGCTCGGGTCCGAGATTCTTGGCCAGCGTCGGGAACTGCTCGAACACCGCTTCGACGGCCGCGCGTGGATTCTGGTAGCCAAACTCGAGGCCCATCGCCCAGCCGCGCAGGTACTTTTCCAGGAACGCCTTCTTGTCGGGATCCTCGAGATCGGCGGCGCGCACGACGAAGGTGTTGGCCGGCAGCTTGGAATTCTGCACGCCGAGCCAGTATTCAAAGTCGAGCCCCTTGGCGATCCATTCGGCACGCAGCCCTTCCCATGCCAAAGCGGCGTCGCCCTGGCCGCCGGCCAGCGCCGTGCCCCAGGTCGGCCAGCCGGCCTCGACATATTTCACCTTCTTGATGTCGACGCCTTGTGCGGCCAGCAGCGGGTCGGTGATCGACTGCCAGGCGGCGGAGCCGAGCAGGATGGTCTTGCCTTCCAGCTTCTTCAGATCGTTCGACCCCTCGCCCTTGCGGAAGGCGATGCTGAACGTGTCGCGGGCGCCCATGTGGAACACCGACTTCAGCTTCATGCCGTTCTGGATGGCAAAGGAGAACACGCCGGGCGACGGGAAGCCCATATCGGCCTGGCCGACATCGACGAACTTCACCGTCGCGGTCCCGTCCGACGGCCCCGGCTGCATGTCGGTGTCCAGCCCGTCGAAATAGCCGGCCTTCTTGGCTGCCCAGTAGGGATAGTCGTCGAGCACTTCGAGGGTGCCGCGCGGCGAGATCCAGGTGAATTTTCCATAAGGTTCGGCCCTGGCCTTGAGGCCAGTGGCGCCGAGCGCCGTGGCCGTCACCAGCCCAGCGCCGGTCACCTGCAGGAAATAACGGCGGCTGATCCCCGCCGGATTAATCGAGATTTTTTTGGTCATGGCATTCCCCTTTTTTGTTTGATGTCGGTCTCTTGCCGCCCGCCTCCCGGGCGTTCATATCCTTGTGTTCAAGCCTCCCAGCTCGCCCATTTCTTGCCGATCAGGAAGAACAGCACGTAGATCAGGATGCCGAGCGTCGACAGGATCAGCACCACGGCGAAGAACTGCGGCATCTGGATCATCGACGAATAGGTCGTCAGCCGGTTGCCGAGGCCGAAACCGCCGCCGACCATTTCGGCGCCGACCGCTGTCAGCAGGCCGAAGATGGCGCCAATCATCAGCCCGACCAGGATCATCGGCAGCGCCATCGGCGCGCGGATCTTCCAGAAGATCTGCAAGGTGCTGGCGCCATAGGAGCGCGCCAGCGCGATCTTGGCGCTGTCGACGCGGCGAAAGCCGGTCGCGGCATTGATCATCACCATCGGCCCGGCGGCCAGCGCCACCGCGATGATGCGCGGCGTGTAGCCGAAGCCGAAGCGCAGGATCAGCAGCGGCACCAGCGCCAGCATCGGCGTCGTGACCAAAAGCAAAATGTAGGGCGCGACGATTTTCTCGGCGAACGGAAACTGGGTGATGACGGCGGCTAGAACAAGGCCTATGACGGCGCCGATCGCAAAACCGGACAACAGCTCGACCAGCGTGTAGCCGAGATGCGGCGCGATCAGCGGAAACTCGTCGAACAGCGCATAGGCGATCGAGCTTGGCGGCGGCATGATGTAGAGCGGCACATGAAACAGCCGCAGCGCCAGTTCGATGCCGCCGATGATGATCACCGCCACGGCAAGAATGGCCGCCACCTCCTTGCCCGACTTGATGCCGGGGCCGCTGGCGAAGGCCGACAGATTGGTCAGGCTGACCTCGTGGCCGTCGCCGGACTTGGTTTTCGAGAATTCCGGGATCGTGTCGCTCACGGCCTGATCCTCACGATCTCCGCGCTCGGGCGCTCCGGGGCTTTTGGCCGCGTGCGTTCGCCGACAATGTCCATCTTGATACGGTTGGTGAGGTCGAAGACCTCCTTCGTCGCCATGATCTCCAGCGAGCGTGGCCGGGGAAACGGCACGCGATACTCCTTGGCGACGCGGCCAGGCCGGGCGCTCAGCACCACGACCCGGTCGGAGAGGAAGATCGCTTCCTCGATCGAGTGGGTGATGAAGACGATGGTTGTCTTGGTGTCGAGCCAGATCTCCTCGACCAGACGGTTCATCTCCTCGCGGGTGAAACTGTCGAGCGCGCCGAACGGCTCGTCCATCAGCAGCACCGAGGGTTTAAGCGCCAGCGCCCGCACGATCGCCGCCCGCTGCTGCATGCCGCCCGACAGCTCGCGCGGAAACTTGCCGCCGAAACCGTCGAGCCCGACGCGGTTGAGCAGATGCGCGATCCACGCCCGGTCCGGCTTCTCGCCCTTGATCTCGAAGGGGAAGCGGATGTTGGCGTCGAGATTGCGCCACGGCAAAAGGTTCGCTTCCTGGAAAACGATGCCGATATCGGGATGCGGGCCGGTGATGGTCTTGCCGTCGAGCTGGATTTCACCGCTGGTCAGGCTGTGCAGGCCCGACATCGACCACAAGAGCGTGGTCTTGCCGCAACCGGAAGGACCGACGATCGAGACGATTTCATTGGCGCTGACATCGAGGCTGCAACGGTCCAGCGCCAGCAGGTCGCCGGAGGCCGTGTGATAGATCTTGGTCGCTGCCTGCACGCCAAGTTTCGGCTTTTTTGCATCGCCCGTGTTCATCTGCCCCCCGGGAAGATTGCGCGATGATCCATTGGCTCATCCCTGCGAAAATCAGTCTGTAACTATCCTACTTTCCTGTCAAGCACCGGCGATGATAACTGTATCACGAAAATCGGGTGATATACCTATCTGGTTGTTTTAATGGCATTTTCACGCCCTTGAAATGCATGTTGCTTTCCTACATACTTCTGGACTGACACGGATCAGAGAGGAACGGAGGAAGGTGAGCTTTCCCCAACGACACGCTGCGGTTGCGATGCGGTCGGGCACGTGGAGCCAAGGCGTGCAAACATGCTAAGACGACAGCCTCGCAACCCAGGGAAAGACCAGGACCCCATGACCGAAGCTGGCAGCCAGGACGAGCCTGTTCCAGACCCCGATACCGAGAGGCGCGATCCTGTCCGGCGCATTCCCGACATCATTTCGCTGGTCAAGGATTCCTACAGCGAATTGCGCCCTGCCGAACGGCGTGTCGCCGATGTCGTGCTCGACGACGTCAAATATGCCGTCGACGCGTCCAACGCCGCCCTTGCCCAGCGCGCCGGGGTCAGCGAACCGACGGTGACCCGGTTCTGCCGCGCCATCGGCTGCGAGGGTGTGCGTGACTTCAAGCTGAAGCTGGCGCAGAGCCTCGTCGTCGGCGCGCTCTATCTGGCCAAGTCGCCCTCCGTCAGCAATGACAATGGCATGCCGTTCTGGAACGCCGTGTTCGGCGAGGCGCGCCGGGCGCTGCAGGAGGCCGAGCGGCAGCTCGACCCGGCGCAGCTGCAGAAAGCCGCCGAGCTGATCGCCAGGGCGCGCCAGGTTACGGTCTTCGGCCTCGGCGGCAGCTCCTCGGCGCTGGCGCAGGAAACCCAATACCGGCTGTTCCGCTACGGCATCACAGTCAGCGCCCAGTGCGACCCCTATCTGATGCGCATGACCGCCTCGACGCTCAAGCCGGGCGATCTGGTGATCGCCATTTCGGCGACGGGACGCACCCGCGAGGTGATCGAGGCCGTCGAGCTCGCCAAGCATTACCGCGCCAACGCGATCGCCGTGACCGCGCCCGACACCGAACTCGCCCGCGCCTGCGACGTCAGGCTGACGGTGGCGGTGCCCGAATATCCCGACACGCTGAAGCCGACGGCCTCGCGCTTCGCCTTCCTGGCGGCGATCGACCTTTTGGCGGTGGCCTCGGCCTACAAGCTCGACGGCTCGGCCCGCGAGACGGTGCGCCGCATCAAATACAACGCCCAGATCCACCGCACCGGCAAGGAGATGGAGCCGCTCGGGGATTAGCTCCCTCCTCCCCGTTCACGGGGAGAAGGTGCCGGCAGGCGGATGAGGGGCGGCGCCGCGTTCGACAATTGAGATTTTTACGCCGTGTGCGGCGTGTTGCAGGAAGAGGGAAAGACATGCTCGAGATAGCCCCATCGAAACAGGCAGCCGCATGGCTCGGGTCCTTTGCCAAGGTACTCGAAGCGGGAGACGCGGCGGCCGCGACCAACCTGTTTGTCGATGATTGCTACTGGCGCGATCTCCTGACCTTCACCTGGAACATCACCACCATGGAAGGCCGCGAGGCGATCGCCGATATGCTGAAAGCTGCGCTGGCGACGACCAAGCCCAGGGCATGGCAGCTGATCGGCGAGGCAACTTCGGAGGAGGGCACCATCGAGGCTTGGTTCAGCTTCGAAACCGCGGTGGCGTCAGGCGAAGGCATCATGCGGCTGCGCGACGGCCGCTGCCGGACATTGTTCACCGCGATGACGGACCTCAGGGGATTCGAGGAGCGCAAGGGCGCAGACCGGCCACTCGGCGTGCGCCACAAGGCCGATCCCCAGCGTGAAACCTGGTCGGAGGCGCGGGCGCGCGAGACGCGCGAGCTCGGCAACGAGGAACAGCCCTACTGCCTGGTCATCGGCGGCGGCCAGGGCGGCATCATGCTGGGGGCGCGGCTGCGCCAGCTCGGCGTGCCGACCATCGTCATCGAGAAAAATGCGCGGCCCGGCGATTCCTGGCGCAACCGCTACCGCACGCTCGTGCTGCACGACCCGGTCTGGTACGATCATCTGCCCTACATCCCCTTCCCCGAAAACTGGCCGGTGTTCACGCCCAAGGACAAGATGGGCGACTGGCTGGAAATGTACACGCACGTCATGGAGCTCAATTACTGGGTCGCCACCAAATGCCTCAGCGCGTCCTATGATGAGGTCGAAAAAGTCTGGACCGTGGTGGTCGACCGCGTCGGCCGGCAGATCACGCTGAAGCCCAAGCACATCGTCTTCGCCACCGGCGCCTACGGCCCGCCACGGCGGATCGATCTTCCGGGCGCCGACCGGTTCAAGGGCGAATTGCTGCACTCCAGCCAGTATGCCAGCGGCGAGAAATTCCGGGGCAGACGTGTCGCTGTCATCGGCGCGGCAAGCTCCGGCCACGATGTCTGCGTCGACCTCTGGGAAAGCGGCGCCGAGGTCACCATGATCCAGCGTTCACCGACGACGGTGGTCAAATCGAGCACGCTGATGGAGGTCGGCTTCGAGATCTTCTCGGAAGACGCACTGGCGCGCGGCATCACCACCGAGAAAGCCGACATGATCGTCGCCTCGACACCGTTCGCGCTGGTGCCCAAGGGCCAGCGGGCGCTTTACGAGGTGATCAAGGCGCGCGACGCGGCCTTTTATGACCGCTTGCGCGCCGCCGGCTTCGCCCTCGATTTCGGCGACGACGAGACCGGCCTTCTGATGAAGGCCTACCGCACCGGCTCCGGCTACTATATCGATGTCGGCGCTTCCGACCTGATCATCGACGGCAAGATCGGCATCCGCAGCGGCGTCGCCATCAAATCGCTGACCCCGAGCGGCATCCTGTTCGAGGACGGCAGCGAACTCGCCGCCGACGCCATCATCGCCTGCACCGGCTATCAGTCGATGAACGAGAATGTCGCCGCGATCGTCTCGCGCGAAGTCGCCGACAAGGTCGGCCCGTGCTGGGGTCTCGGCTCGGGCGTCAAGGGCGACCCCGGACCGTGGCAAGGCGAGCTGCGCAACATGTGGAAGCCGACCGCGCAGGAAGCACTGTGGTTCCACGGCGGCAATCTGGCGCTGTCGCGTTTCTATTCGAAATATGTCGCGCTGCAGATCAAGGCGCGGAGGGAAGGGATTGAGACGCCGGTTTACGGGGCACCGAGCAATTCAAGCAACGAGCGTCCTATGGATTCGTCATCCTAGGGCGAAGCAAGGAGCGAAGCGACGCGGCGCAGACCCTAGGATCCATGCCGCGCCATTCGTGCACGCGAAAGCGGACCAGAATCGGCTTTCAATGCACCAACGGCGATGAAGGGCCTATCGAACAACCATCCTGATCCGTCGCATTCTTCGGCAATGGTCACGGCATGGATCCTCGGGTCTGCGCGTCCGCTTCGCTTCCGCTCCGCCCGTGGATGACGAAGTCGCGCAGAACTTTCACTCATGCCGGTGCCCAAAGTGCCTCGCCGCCACCTCGACATGCGTATGCGACGCCTGCGCCACGAAACGCTCGGTCTCGTTGTGATCAGCCGCCTCGTTCGGCCACCAGGTGCCGCCGATAACGATGCCTTCCGACACCAGCCTCTGGTCGGCGACCAATGACGCGCCGACCGCATCGACAAAGGTGAAGCGGCCCGGGCGCTGCCGGAGCACGGCGACATCGCCGACGGTGCCCACCGCCAGCGTGCCGAGATCAGGCCGCGCGATCGCCCTCGCCGGCGCTTGCGTGGCGGCGCGCAGGACCTCGACCAGCGGCATGCCGAGCGCCAGCAGCTTCGACATGCAGACCAGGATGTCGAAGGCCGGCCCATCGACGCAGTAGAGATGCACGTCGCTCGAGATCACGTCCGGGGCCAGCCCTTCCTCAAGCATGGCGCGGGCGACGGCGAAATCGAACGAGCCCATGCCGTGGCCGATGTCGAAGATGACGCCGCGCTCGCGCGCCAGCCGCATGTCGGGCCGCACCGCGCCGGAGGCGAACACCGGCGCATTGGGAAACGGCCGGAAGCAGTGGGTGAGGATGTCACCCTTGCGCAGGCGCGGCAGCACTTCCGAGCGGCCGGGCGGCGGCTCGTCGATATGCGCCATCAGCGGCAGGCCAGCCTGGTCGGCGGCCTCCAGCGCCAGATCCACCGGGGCGATGCCGCTGGTGCCGCCGGCATGCTTGCCGGAGCGGACTTTTACGCCGACCACGACATCGCGGTGTTCACGCACCGCCGCGACCACCTCGCGCGGTTCGCACAGCCTGAGGTCGCTGCACTCGCCGACCGACACCGTCTGCGAGAAGCCGAAAATGCCGGCAAAGGAAATGTTGACATAGGCCAGGATGCGGACCTTCGACCGCTCCATGACATGGCGGCGGAAGCCGAGGAAATTGCCGGCTCCCGCACTGCCCGCATCGATGAAGGTGGTGGTGCCGCTCTTGGCGGCCAGCCGGTCGGCATCGACGCCAAGCGACGTGCCGCCCCAATAGACGTGGCTGTGCAGGTCGACCAGGCCCGGCGTGACGATGCAGCCGCCGGCATCGACGATCTGCGCGGCGCTGGTCACCGGGATATCGGCATCGACAGCGGCAACGCGGCCATTGGCGATGGCGACATCGCGCGGCGCATCGATCCCGGACGCCGGATCGATCAGCCGTCCACCCTTCAGCAGGAGGTCGAATTGCATTTGGGGTCACCTCCGCTTGGTTGCTTTGCCTACAGAGGCCGGTAGGCGACCGCCTCGACCTCGATCTTGATGTCGATCATCAGCCGCGATTCGACCGTGGTGCGGGCCGGCGGGTCTTTGGGGAAGTGCCGGGCATAGACCGCGTTGAAGGCGCCGAAATCGCGCGCATCCTCCAGCCAGACCGTGGTCTTCACCACATCGTCCATTGTGCAGCCGGCCAGCGCCAGTGCGGCCTTGATGTTGGCGAGCACCTGCTCGGTCTGCTCCGTTATGCCGCCCTTGACCACGATGCCATCGCTGCCGACAGGCACTTGCCCCGAGACATAGACGAGATCACCGGCCCGCACGGCTGGCGACAACGGCACATGCGATGTTCCAAAACACTGTTTCGGCAAGGGACAAGCCTCCTCTGATGACAGGACGGGGTGCCATGGCAGCGCCCGCTTCGATCGACACTTACGCCGATCGGGGCGATCCTCATAGGGGGCTTGTTGGAAAGCAACATTCTTCGAAATCCGCGTTGCTTTATTACAAGAGCGCTTGCATCGTACGCGCTGGCGGGCGACTTGGGAGCCGTAACGCACAGACGCATTTGCCAGAGCGGAGACACCCAGCAATGACTTACGACAAGAACCCGTTTCCATCAGGCGATACCGATCGCCACGCGCTCTGGGAAATGCTGGTGCGGCGCGACATCGACGCCTTCATCGGCCAGGACTGGGCCATGGTCGAGGATGATTTCGTCGGCGAGAGCTTCTTCGGCATGCATGCTCATTTCCTGCATAACGCCGACGCCTGGCGGCTGCAGTTTCCAAGGCTGGACATCTACCGCGACGAATGGCTGCGCCAGGCCAGGGAGACGGCGGCGACCAAATTCGCCGAGCCGCTGCGCGAGGCGCTGTTTCGCGTCACCAACATGCGCGACATCGATGTCGACGGCGACCGCGCCGTGCTGCACAAGAAATTCGACGGCTTGGTTGCCAAGGCGGACGGCAGCGTCGATCGCTTGAAATGGCAGACGCTGTATTTCTGCAGCAAGGTCGGCGGCAGCTGGAAGATCGCCGGCTTCGTCGGCTACATGCCGCATCCGCTCGGCAGCTAGAACCACCGATCACTAGAGCGCAGGGTGGGTCGGGCCGAACGTGCGGCCCGGCATCGCGCCCGCCATCAGCGCGCCGTTGAGCAGCAATGGCGGATGCAAGGCGCCGCATTCCATCAAACGCACCGCCAGGCATTCCCAATGCCTTTTGCGCGCCATTCTTACGAATTTGTATGCCGCCGGACAGGCCGGTGTGAACTCGTTTGCTTACGATGCGCGGGGTGGATCGCCACCGCCCCGCCGCAACCGTCGACCTCTGGACTTCAGCCATGCTCGCGCCCAACAGGCAACAACCCGCCGCACCGAGCCACAGCAGGGTTCCCGACGTCACCCTCGACTTCTGGCTGGTCAAGCTGATGGCGGTCACCACGGGCGAGACCGCAGCGGATTATCTTGCCGACACACTCGGGCTTGGGCTGACCGCCACCTCGCTGATCATGACCGGCATCCTGACCACGGCCCTCGTCCTGCAGTTTACGCGGAAACGCTATATGCCGTGGGCTTATTGGCCGGCGGTGGTGCTGATCAGCATCGTCGGCACGCTGGTGACGGACAGCCTCGTCGACAGTTTCGGCGTGCGCCTGCAGACGGCAACCATCGCCTTCTCGGTCGCGCTCGCTGCGACATTCGCGGTCTGGTACGCCAGCGAAAGGACGCTGTCGATCCACACCATCTTCACCACCAGGCGCGAGATCTTCTACTGGCTGGCGATCCTGCTGACCTTCGCGCTCGGCACCGCCGCCGGCGATCTCGTCGCCGAAAGCTTCGACATGGGCTACCTCACGACGGGGCTGCTGTTCGGCGGCGTCATCGCGCTGATAGCGCTCGCCTACTGGCTGCTCAGTCTCGACGGCATCCTGGCCTTCTGGCTCGCCTATATCCTGACGCGGCCGCTCGGCGCCTCATTCGGTGACCTGCTGTCGCGGTCGGCCAGGCATGGCGGCCTGGGCTTCGGCACCATCTTCACCAGCCTGCTCTTCCTTGGCTGCATCATCGCCCTCGTCCTGCACATGACCCTGAAGGGCGACGAGGCCGATGAGATCCTCCTGGAATCGGATTGACCTCAGCGTGTGCGTGCGCTGACCAAGTGCAGAGCAGAATGGAAGTTTTCTTCAGTAGCGATCCTTCACACCCCCCTCTGGCCTGCCGGCCATCTCCCCCGCAAGGGGGGAGATTGACTGTACCTCCGCTTTCGCCAATCTCGAATGTTGCAAGAGTTGCAAGAGGGGTGGGGGATCGAAGCTGCCGATCTCCCCCCTTGCTTGCGGGGGAGATGCCCGGAAGGGCAGAGGGGGGTGCTGTCCCGCGGACGTCGGGTTCCGCATCGCTACGCGGCTCGGAGATGTCACGGCATCCCAAGGACGAAGCCAGGAAAGCTTCCGCCAATCGCGAATGTATGACGAAAGCGCCACCATACCTGCGCCTTCGTGACATCCTAGGAACAAGCCCGTGCCGGTGATAGCCTCTCCATCTCGGCAACGGACCGGACCTTTCATGCGACTGCTTCTCGTCGAGGACGACCACAGGACGGCCGACTATATCGTCAGGGGACTGACCGAGGCCGGCCATGTCTGCGACCTGCTGCGCAACGGACATGACGCGCTGTTCGCGGCGACCCGGGGCAATTACGACGTGATCATCGCCGATCGGATGATCCCCGGCCTCGACGGCCTGTCGATGATCAAGGCGGTCCGCGCCGCCGGCGTGCGGACGCCGGCGATCTTTCTCACCTCGGTCGGCGGCATCGACGACCGCGTCGAGGGGCTCGAGGCCGGCGGCGACGACTATCTGGTCAAGCCCTTCGCCTTTTCCGAGCTTCTCGCCCGCATCAACGCGCTCGGCCGGCGGCCGGCGGCGCAGGAGCAGAAAACCGTTCTACGGGTTGCCGACCTCGAGATGGACCTGATCATGCGACGCGTCATCAGGCGGGGCCAGACGATCGACCTGCAGCCGCGGGAATTCAGCCTGCTGGAAGTGCTGATGCGCGGCGAAGGCCGTGTCATCACCCGCACCATGCTTCTGGAGCGCGTCTGGGATTTTCATTTCGATCCCAGGACCAGCGTCGTCGAGACCCATATCAGCCGGCTGCGGGCCAAGGTCGACAAGCCCTTCGAAACCCAGCTCATCCACACCGTCCGCAACACCGGCTACAGCCTGCACGCGCCGTCATGACCGGAACATGGTCCCGCCTGCTGCGCAGCACGCCGTTCCGGCTGGCCCTGACCTTCGCCTTCCTGTTCGTGCTGGCCTTCGTCCTGTCGGGCGCCATCGTCTACCAGATGATGAGCGCCGATCTTGCCGAGCGGCTCGACGACACCATCAAGGAGACCTACGCGGTGGTCGCCGCGACCTATGCCGAGAACGATCTCAAGGAGCTGGTTGAGACCGTCGGCAGCCACTCCCTGCGCAGCCTCAAGAAGGAGCAGCTGTTTTCGCTGACCGACGCGACGGGCAATCGCCTGGCCGGCAACTTCACCGCGGCAGGGCTCCCCGACGGCTTCTCGATGTTCGACACCGAAATGCCCGGCGTGCCGCCCGGCGCCGAGTACCGCGCCTATTCCGGTCCGGTCGGCGGCAACACCCTGACCGTCGCCTTCAGCCTTTCCGAGACGGAGGAGCTGGAGAGGATCGTGCTGATGAGCTTTGGCTGGGGAACCCTGATCATCACCGGGCTGGCGGTCGCCGGCGGCGCCCTGCTGGCTTCGCGAGTCCAGCGCCGTCTCGACGGCATCGCCGCCACCATGGTGGATGTCTCGCATGGACGGCTGGACACCCGCATTCCGCTGACCGGCAAGGGCGACGACATCGACATCGTCTCCAGCCAGGTCAATGCCGCGCTCGATCGCCTGTCGGCACTGGTCGAAGGCATGAAACAGGTCAGCGCCAACATCGCCCACGATCTGAAGACGCCCCTCAACCGGTTGCAGATGATCCTCGACACCGCATCGGAAAAGAATCTGTCGGGCCAGAAGATCGCGGCTGAGCTGGCCGAGGCGCATGCCGAGAGCCTGCAGATCAACGAGACCTTCGATGCGCTGCTGCGCATCGCGCAGATCGAAGCCGGCGCGCGCCGGGCGCGGTTCACCGATGTCGATCTGGGCGAGGTGCTGCAAACCATCGCCGAGATCTATGCCGATGTTGCCGAGGACGACGGAAAGTCGCTGTCGTTGGCGCAACCACAGGAAACGACGGACCGGATCCATGGCGATCGCGAGCTGTTGACGCAGATGTTCGCCAATCTGGTCGAGAACGCGCTGCGCCATTGTCCATCGGGCACGACGATAAAGCTGTCGGCGACGCGCCAGGGCGAACGCGTCGTTGCCGGTGTCGCCGACAACGGTCCCGGCATTCCCACCGACGAACATGAAAAAGTGTTTCAGCGGCTTTATCGGCTGGACCATAGCCGGTCGACATCCGGCAGCGGGCTGGGTCTCAGCCTTGTCAGGGCCATCGCCGACCTGCATGGCGCGTCGATTACGCTTGAGGATTGTCGGCCTGGCCTTGAGGTGGCGGTGAGCTTTCCGCCGGCGCTGGATTGGTAGGCGAAATGAACCATTCGTCCAATGCCTGAGGTAAGGAAATTGGCGAAAGCCGAAGTGACGGCCAATCTCCCCCCTTGCGGGGGAGATGCCTGGCAAGGCAGAGGGGGGTGCTGTCCCGCCGACCTGTCGATCTGTCACACGGCGCAGATGGCCGAGGCTAGCGCCTGAGCACCCCCCTCTGGCCTGCCGGCCATCTCCCCCCCAAGGGGGGAGATCAGCAGCTTCACCTATCTATCCGCGTCGACAGGATGATCGACGACAAAGTCCGCTCGACTCCGTCCATGGCGCCGATCTGGTCGAGCAGCATGTCGAGGTCGCGGATCGACGGCGCGTCGACGATGACGATCATATCGAAATTGCCGCTGACCGAATGCAGCGTCCTGACCGTCGCCAGGCCGCGCAGGGCGCGCACCACCTTGTCGGCGAGCTTGGGCGTCACGGTGAGCAGCACATGTGCCCGCACCAGCCCCTGCTCGTAGTCCGGCGCCAGCCGCACGCCATAGCCTGATATGATGCCGCGCTGCTCCAGCCGTTCGATCCGGCTCTGTACCGTGGTCCGCGAGACGCCAAGCCGCCGCGCGAGCTCGGCGGTCGAGGCGCGCGCATTCTCGCGCAGCAGGGAAAGCAGGGCTTGTTCGGCGTCACTGAGCATTTCGACGATTCTTCTCGGCAGACTAGCCAATAGATGGTTTCGTTTCGGACAAAACCACGCTTCCATTCGACGGGCAAGCTGCGAATCTGGGCTCACAATCAGTGAGGGATCGGTCATGAAGAAAATTGTCGTTGTCGGCGCCGGAAAGATCGGCTCGACCATTGCCGAGATGCTCGCCGCCACGGGGGATTATCAGGTCACGCTCGTCGACCGCTCGGCAGCACAGCTCGCTTCCGCCGAACTGCCGGCCACGGTCGCGACGCTGGAGCTCGACATCGAGGCATCCGGCACGCTGGAAGCCGCCCTCGCCGGCAAATTCGCGGTGCTCAGCGCCGCTCCCTTCCATCTGACCACCCGCATCGCCGAGGCAGCGGCCAGTGCCGGCGTGCACTATCTCGACCTGACCGAGGATGTCGTCTCGACCCGCCGCGTCAAGGAATTGGCGCGCTCCGGCAGAAACGCCTTCATTCCGCAATGCGGCCTGGCGCCGGGCTTCATCTCGATCGTCGCCAACGATCTCGCCAGCCGATTCGACACGCTCGAAAGCGTGCGCATGCGCGTCGGCGCTTTGCCGCAATACCCGTCCAATGCGTTGAACTACAATCTGACCTGGAGCACCGACGGCGTCATCAACGAATATTGCGAGCCCTGCGAGGCGATCGTCGAGGGCGAACTGGTCGAGGTGCCGCCGCTGGAGGAGCGCGAGGAATTCTCACTCGACGGCGTCACTTACGAAGCCTTCAACACCTCCGGTGGGCTCGGCACGCTGGCCGAGACGCTGAAGGGCAAGGTGCGCACGCTGAACTACCGCACGATCCGCTATCCCGGCCACGCCGCGATCATGAAGGCGCTGCTCAACGACCTTGGCCTGCGCCACCGCCGCGACGTGCTGAAGGACATTTTCGAGAGCGCCCTGCCGGCGACGCTGCAGGATGTGGTCATCGTCTTCGTCACCGTCTCGGGCCGCAAGAACGGCCGCCTGCTGCAGGAGACCTACGCCAACAAGATCTACTCGAAGCGTGTCGGCGACACGGTGCGCAGCGCCATCCAGATCACCACGGCGTCCGGCATCTGCGCCGTGCTCGACATGCTGGCCGACGGCAGCCTGCCGGCGACCGGCTTCGTCAAGCAGGAAGACATCGCGCTCGACGCATTCCTAGCCAACCGCTTCGGCCGCGCCTATGCCCAGCACGAGATGGTGAGCCGGCTGGCGAGCTGAAGTTCTTCACCCTCCCCCTTGTGGGGAGGGTCGGCTCGCATGCGTAGCGAAGCGTAGACTGCGAGACGGGGTGGGGTGAGCGCTGACGGTCGGCGAGGACCCCCACCCCGCTCCGCTTCGCGGATCGACCCTCCCCACAAGGGGGAGGGTAAGCATCCTCAAATATGCAGCGCGTGCCCCAGCGCCTTGAGCGCCGCTTCCTGGAACCCTTCGCCCTGCGTCGGATGCGCATGGATCGTGCCGGCAATGTCCTCCAGCCGCGCGCCCATCTCCAGCGCCAGCCCGAATGACGCCGCCAGTTCCGACACACCTTTCCCGACCGCCTGGATGCCAAGCACCAGATGGTTGTCGGCCCGCGCCACCACGCGGACGAAGCCGTCTTCGCCCAGCTTCGTCATCGCCCGGCCATTGGCGGCGAACGGGAACATGCCGATCTTGATCTCGCCGCCCAGAGCTCTGGCCTCTTCCGGTGAAAGACCAGCGGTGACGAGTTCCGGATCGGTGAAGCAAACGGCGGGAATGGCGCGCTTGTCCCAGTTGCGCTTGTGACCGGCGATGATCTCGGCAACCATCTCGCCCTGGGCCATCGCCCGGTGCGCCAGCATCGGCTCACCGGTGACGTCACCGATGGCAAAGATGCCGCGCATCGAGGTGCGGCACTGCTCGTCGATGCGGATGAATTTTCCAGCCATATCAAGGTCGATCTGGTCGAGCCCCCAGCCTTCGGTCACCGGCTTGCGGCCGACCGTCACCAGGATTTTTTCGGCGGCGACCTTGGCGCTCTTGCCGTCGGATGTCTCGATCAGCAGCGCGTCGCCTTTGGTCGACAGCCCCTTGGCCTTTGCACCCAGCATCACCTCGATGCCGAGTGCGTTGAGCCGCTTGACCACCGGCCGGGTGAGTTCCGCATCATATTGCGCCAGCACGCGCGGCAACGCCTCGACCACGGTCACTTTGGCGCCCATTTTGGCGAAGGCCATGCCGAGTTCCAGTCCGATATAGCCGCCACCAACGACGGCAAGTTTTTTTGGCACCTCACCGAGTGCCAGCGCCTCGGTTGAGGAAATCACCGGACCGCCAAAGGGCAGGAACGGCAGTTCGACCGGCGTCGAGCCGGTGGCGATGACGATCGCCTCGGCGCGGATCACTTGGCTTCCCGTCTCGGTCTCGACCTCCACAGTCTTGCCGTCGCGAAAGCTCGCCCAGCCATGCACGGTCTTGACTCCTGCCTTCTTGAGCAGGCCGGCGACGCCGCTGTTGAGCCGGCTCACGATGCCGTCCTTCCAAGTGATCGTCTTAGCCAGGTCGAGCGTCGGTGCGGTGAGCGAAATGCCAAGCGGGCTCTTGCCGCCCGCCATGTGTGAGACCCTCTCGAACTCTTCCGCCGCATGGATCAGCGCCTTGGACGGGATACAGCCGACATTGAGACAGGTGCCGCCTGGTTTGCCCGACTCGACGATCACCGTGTCGACGCCGAGCTGCCCGGCACGGATGGCGCAGACATAGCCACCGGGACCCGCGCCGATGACCAGCAGCTTGCAGGAGATTTCTTTCATGGGGATACGCTCTTTTTGGTGAGGAAGGCCCCCTCATCCGGCCGCTTCGCGGCCACCTTCTCCCCGCTGGGGAGAAGAGACTGGCGCCTGCGCTGACGACCTCCTCTCCCCTCGGGGAGAGGTCGGATTGCCCCGAATTGGCGTTGCAATTAGGGTGGGAATACGGGTGAGGGGGACTTAGACATCGGCCTCATCACCCGGAAAACACGAAAATCAGCGCCGGTGTTTCCAGCAGCGTCTTTATCCGCTGGATGAACACCGCCGCGTCCCAGCCGTCGATGACGCGATGGTCGAAGCTCGACGACAGGTTCATCATCTTGCGCGGCATGAACTGGGTGCCGTCCCACACCGGCCGCACCATCATCTTGTTGACGCCGATGATCGCCACTTCCGGATGGTTGATCACCGGCGTCGTCGCCACGCCGCCCATGGCGCCGAGCGAGGTGATGGTGATGGTCGAGCCGGACAGCTCGTCGCGTGTCGCGGTGCCGGACTTGGCAGCCTCGGCCAACCTGATGACCTCAGTGCCGCATTCCCAGATGTCGCGCGCCTCGGCATGCCTGACCACCGGCACCACCAGCCCCGACGGCGTCTGCGCGGCAATGCCGATATGGATGCCGCCATGCTGGTGGATGATGCCGGCCTCGTCGTCGAACAGCGAATTGAGGTTGGGCTGGTCCGCTATCGCCTTGACCATCGCCCGCATCAGGAACGGTAGCAGCGTCAGCTTCGGCCGCTCCACGCCCGGGCGCTTCTCCTTGTTGAGTGCGGCGCGCAATTCCTCCAGCGCGGTGACGTCGATCTCCTCGACATAGGTGATGTGCGGGATGCGCGATTTGGACAGCGTCATCTTCTCGGCGATCTTGCGCCGCAGCCCGACCACCTTGATGTCCTGTATCGTATCGTTGCGGGCGAGACCGGATGTCCTGGCGACCTGCGGGCCGCGCGCCAGGAACGCCTCGATATCCTCATGGCCGATGCGCCCGGCAGGGCCGCTCCCCGCAACCTGCCGGAGATCGATGCCCGCCTCTTTTGCCCGCAGACGGACGGCCGGAGAGGCCAACGATCTTTCGCCCTCGGGACGGGGTGCGCCGGCGGGCGCGACAACTCCGGGCGTCGGCGCAGTACCCCCGCCCCTAGCCCCTCCCCACAAGGGGGAGGGGGATTCTGTCTGCGCTGCTCGCACGCTTTTTGCGGAGGACTCTGATGATGGCGAAGTAGATTTTGCTCCGCCCTTGGAGGCCGTGGCGCGTCCACCTCCCCCTTGTGAGGGGCTAGGGGTGGGGGTACTCTCAGCCGTGACTTTTGCCGGCGTCGCACCACCCGCAACATTGCCCTCGCCCGCCACCTTCAGCCGCACGATGGGCGAGCCGATCGCCACCGTGTCGCCGATCTCGGCGCCCAGCCACAGGATTTCGCCGTCGACAGGCGACGGGATTTCGACCGTCGCCTTGTCGGTCATGACGGCGGCAAGCACGGTGTCCTCGCGCACCATGTCGCCGATCTTGACGTGCCATTCGACGAGCTCGGCTTCGGCGACACCCTCGCCGACATCGGGCAGCTTGATGATGTGTTCGCCCATCTCAGGCCCCCATGGTTTCAAGCAAAGCACGGCCTACCCGGGCGGGACCGGGGAAATAGTCCCATTCCTGCGCATGCGGATAGGGCGTGTCCCAGCCGGCAACGCGAGCGACCGGCGCTTCGAGGTGATAGAAGCAGTTTTCCTGCACCAGGGCCGACAGTTCGGCGCCGAAGCCCGACGTCAGCGTCGCCTCGTGCACGATGACGCAGCGCCCAGTCTTCTTGACCGAGGCGACGATCGTGTCGAGATCGAGCGGCAAAAGGGTCCTGAGATCGATGATCTCGGCATCGATGCCGGTTTCCTCGACCGCGGCCTGCGCGACATAGACCATGGTGCCGTAGGCGAGCACGGTGAGGGCCGAGCCTGCCCGGCGGATCGCCGCCTTGCCGAGCGGCACGGTGTAGTGGCCGTCGGCGACCTCTCCGAGCTCATGTTTCGACCACGGCGTCACCGGCCGGTCGTGATGGCCGTCGAAAGGGCCGTTGTAGAGCCGCTTCGGCTCCAAAAAAATCACCGGATCGGGGTCTTCGATCGCCGCGATGAGTAGCCCTTTGGCGTCATGTGGGTTGGACGGCACCACGGTCTTCAGTCCCGACACATGGGTGAACAGCGCTTCCGGGCTCTGGCTGTGCGTCTGGCCGCCAAAAATGCCGCCGCCGGTCGGCATGCGCACCACGATCGGACAGGTGAAATCGCCGTTGGAGCGGTAACGCAGCCGTGCCGCTTCCTGCGTCAGCTGGTCGTAGGCCGGGTACATGTAGTCGGCAAACTGAATCTCCACGCACGGCTTCAGGCCATAGGCGGCCATGCCGATGGCCGAGCCGACAATGCCGGATTCGTTGATCGGCGCATCGAAGCAGCGGCTCTTGCCGTATTTGGCCTGCAGGCCTTGCGTGCAGCGGAATACGCCGCCGAAGAAGCCGACATCTTCGCCGAACACGACGACTTTGTCGTCGCGCCCCATCGACACGTCCATGGCATCGCGAATGGCCTCGATCATGGTCCGTCTCGGCATGGCTCAAACCCCCGCCTGCTGGCGCTGGCGTCTGAGATGCGGCGGCATCTCGGCATAGAGCCCTTCGAACATGTCGCGTGTCGACGGCTTGCCGCCGGCATGCAGCGTGCCGTGGCTTTCCGCTTCCTTCTGCGCCGCGATGACCGTGTCGAGGATTTCCGCCTCGGCCTGCGCGTGCCGCTCGTCCGACCAGACGCCGAGCGCGATGAGATGGTTCTTCAGCCGCACGATAGGGTCGCCGAGCGGCCAGGCGTCGGATTCGGTCTTTGGCCGGTAGGCCGAGGGATCGTCCGAGCTCGAATGCGCGCCGGCACGGTAGGTGACATATTCGACCAGCGTCGGCCCGAGATTGCTGCGCGCCCGCTCCGCCGCCCATTTGGCCACCGCATGGACGGCAAGATAGTCGTTGCCGTCGACGCGCAATGACGGGATGCCGAAGCCGAGGCCACGGGCGGCAAACGTGCCCGAGCCGCCGCGCGCAATGCCCTGGAAAGTAGAGATCGCCCACTGGTTGTTGACGACGTTGAGCACGACGGGCGCCTTGTAGGTGGAGGCGAACACCAGTGCCGAATGGAAGTCGGACTCGGCCGTCGAGCCATCGCCGATCCACGCGGCTGCGATCTTCGAATCATTGCTGATTGCCGACGCCATCGCCCAACCGACCGCCTGGATGTACTGCGTCGCCAGATTGCCGGAGATCGAGAAGAAGCCGTGCTCCTTCGACGAATACATGATCGGCAATTGCCGGCCCTTCAGCGGGTCGGCCTCGTTGGAATAGATCTGGTTCATCATCGTGACCATCGGGTAGCCGTCGGCGATGAGCAGGCCGGCCTGGCGATAGGTCGGAAAGTTCATGTCGCCCGGCGCCAGCGCCTTGCGGAAGGCGCAAGCCACCGCCTCTTCGCCCAGATGCTGCATGTAGAACGAGGTCTTGCCCTGCCGCTGAGCCATCTGCATGCGCGCATCGAAGGTCCGCAGCGTCATCATGTGGCGCAGACCGGTCAAAAGTTCCTCATCGGAGAGCAGCCCGGCCCAGGGGCCGACGGCTTCGCCATTGCGGTTCAGCACACGGATGATCGAGAAGGCATGATCGCGGATGGTGCGCGGATCGACGGAGATTTCGGGGCGCGGCACCGAGCCGGCCTTCGGGATCGGCACATTGGAAAAGTCAGGCGTTCCGCCCGGCCGCACTTCCGGCTCAGGAACGTGAAACCGCAACATCCCAGCATCGGCCATGACCTTTGTCCTCCAATGTTGCCTGGTGCCGATATTTGCATATCTGCGCCGCCAAGCCAGTGCGAATTCGTCGGGGTAGCCTGCGGACGTCGGTCCCGGCCGCGCCGGCCGATCCAGCCTCCCCAGCACCAAGATGAAGATATGTCGACGAAATTTCTTGTCGATGTTGGGGGACGGCGCGCAATTAGGGAGAAGGTTGGGCTGGGTTTGCCGGAAGATAAGGTGATTGGCGAAGGCGGCGAAGCGTAATCTCCCTCCTTGAGGGGGAGATGGCCGGCAGGCCAGAGGGGGTCGGTTCGACTGGATGCGACCTCCTTGCGGCAGATGAAGGTTAGCGCTCCACGCGCAACGACCCCCTCTGTCGCCTTCGGCGACATCTCCCCCTCAAGGGGGGAGATTACGCGCTCCGCCGCTTTTGCCAATCTTCCACGCTGCGAGAAATCACGCGCATCATCCTTTGCCCCAATCACCAACCTCCATTCACCCCGCCCCCGCATCATGCTAACCAACCCGCCATGGCACAGAAGAAAGCTTACGAGGTCGATGGGTGGTTGGCGCGGCCGGACCAGCGCATCTCGATCGTGCTGCTTTACGGCCCCGATCGCGGCCTCGTCTCCGAGCGGGCGAAGGCCTTTGCCGGCAAGACCGGCCTGCCGCTCGACGATCCCTTCTCGGTGGTCAGGCTCGAGGGTTCGGAGGTCGACCGCGACGAGGGCCGGCTGCTCGACGAAGCCCGCACCGTGCCGATGTTTTCCGACCGGCGGCTGCTGTGGGTGCGCAATGCTAGCGGCCAGAAGGCATTGGCCGACGACGTCAAGGCGCTGACGGCGGAGCCCGCGCGCGATGCCATCATTCTCATCGAGGCCGGCGATCTCAAGAAGGGCGCCGGGCTGCGCGCCATCGTCGAGGCGGCGGACAACGCCATGGCGCTGCCGTGCTACGCCGATGAGGCGCGCGACATCGACGGCGTCATTGATGCCGAACTGGGCAAGGCCGGCATGTCGATGACCATGGAGGCGAGGCAGGCGCTGCGCCGCAATCTCGGCGGCGACCGGCTGGCCTCGCGCGGCGAGATCGAGAAGCTCGTGCTCTACGCCCATGGCCAGAACGAGATCGGGCTGGAGGAGGTCAAGGCGATGTCGGGCGACGTCTCCGGCGCCTCTTTCGACGACGCGGTCGACGCGCTCCTCGAAGGCAAGATCGGCGACTTCGACACCGCCTTCACCCGCCATTGCCAGTCTGGCGGCCAGCCCTTCCTGGTGCTGTCCTCGGCAATGCGGCAGTTGCAGCAGATCCAGACCATGCGCGGCCAGATGGAGTCCGGCAACCGCAACGCCGCCTCGGTCGTCGCCGCCGCCCGCCCGCCGGTGTTTTTCTCCAGACGCAAGCTGGTCGAGAAGGCGCTGGAACGTTGGAACGTCGACGCGCTCAGCCGCGCGCTGATGCGGCTGCAGACGGCGGTGCTGCAGACCAGGCGGCGGCCGGATCTATCGGTGGCGTTGGCGCGGCAGGCGCTGCTGGGTATTGCCGTGGAGAGCAGCCGGCTGGCGCAGAGGTAGGAGATTGGCCAATCTCCCCCCTCGTGGGCCTGTTGCAAAATTGTGTGGATGTGATTCCCTGTTTTTGAACCAGGGATCTTGCGATGACGACGAAGCCGAGCGGTCAGTTCAGTTTTGTGGAGGCTCTGCTGCCGCAGGGTCTTGGTCGGAGCGGTCG